>NZ_JBFULT010000021.1:0-30842 GCF_054049755.1 Bradyrhizobium sp. P5_C11_2 | reverse complement strand
CAACAATAATAACGGCGACCCCTAACTTTCCCATCACGGCCGGGCGCGGGATGTATGCGCGCCGAGCCGGACCCAAAAGGATGATCCCCTATGGCCAATGCCCGCAAGATCCTGATCGTGGATGACGATACCGATCTGYGCGATACGTTGGTGGAGCAATTATCGCTGCACGAAGAATTTGAAGCCTCCGCCGTCGATACCGGCGCCAAGGGCGCAAGCGCCGCCAAGGCCAACTCCCCTGATCTCGTCCTGATGGATGTCGGCCTGCCCGACACCGACGGCCGCGAGGTGGTCCGCTCCCTGCGCAAGGGCGGGTTCAAGGCCCCGATCATCATGCTGACCGGGCACGACACCGATTCCGACACGATTTTGGGCCTGGAATCCGGCGCCAACGATTATGTCGCAAAACCCTTCCGCTTCGCCGTGCTGCTCGCCCGCATCCGCGCCCAGCTCCGCCAGCACGAAGCCAGCGAGGATGCCGTGTTCTCGGTCGGGCCCTACAGCTTCCGCCCGGGCTCCAAAATGCTGACCGCCGCCAATGCGCGCAAGGTGCGGCTGACGGAGAAGGAGACGGCGATCCTGCGCTTCCTCTACCGGGCCGGCCAGATGCCGGTCTCGCGCGAGACCCTGCTCCAGGAGGTCTGGGGCTACAATTCCGGCGTCACCACCCACACGCTGGAAACCCACATCTACCGTCTTCGCCAGAAGATCGAGAAGGATGCCGCCAACCCGGAAATCCTGGTGACGGAAGCCGGTGGCTACAAGCTGGTGCCGTGATACGCTTGAGCGGCGTGCGAATCGTTTTAGATCGCATGCCTTTGAGCCTCGGACCTGAATGTCAATCGACGACGACGTAGCGCTTCTCGAGCGTGTCCCGACATTGCGCCTGTTGGGAGATGCCTCGTTGCGCATGCTGGCGATCGGCTCCGAGCAGCGCGACTTCGTTCGCGGCGACGTCCTGTTCAATCTCGGCGACGACGCCGATGCCGGCTACGTGGTCCAGCGCGGCGCCTTTCGGGTCGATGACGGCGCCGGCGCCGAAATGATCGCAGGTCCCGGCGCGCTGATCGGCGAACTCGCGCTGGTGGTGCCGATGAAGCGGCCCTCGAGCGCGATCGCGATCGAGCACTCGTCGGTCATCCGCGTCGCGCGCAGCCTGTTTCAGCGCGTGCTCGAAAGCGACCCGGCTGCTGCGGTGCGCCTCCGCGACGAATTCGCCATCCGCTCCAGCCAGATCGCCAGCGATATCCTGATGGCCGGTGCGAAGCTGACAACGTAGCCGTCGTCCTGCGTTCGTGGTCGCGCATCGCAGTTGATGACCCCTCCTCCCTCTCCTCGCCGCAGATCTCATCCGCCGTTCAATTGATACAGTGCGCTGCGGCCGCCCTGGTACAGGCGCCGCAATCGCGGCAGGGCCGTCACGTGCGCTGCGTCGACGTCGAGCAGCCATACATATTCGAAACGATCGCGAGGAATTTGCGCGATCCTGTGCGCCAGCGCAGCACTCAGGTCGCCCTCGCAGCCGCCCGGAAGCGGCTGGATGTACTGAGATGGATCCGCATTGAACTCGGTGCCGCGCGCACGGAGCGGCGTAAGGAGTTGCTGGCCGGCCGACGCATCCCATTGCGAATTGACGAAGGCGTCCCGTTGCACGATGGCGAGCGACCCGAGATGCGCCACACGCGGTGYACGCCATGGCTCGCAGGAGGGCGGCCGTGTCAGGACCGCAATGCTCGCGCCCCGCGGAACGTCATTCAGCGCCTGCAGATGCTGCGCGAAACTGGCGTCATAGGCCGCGAACCCGACAGCCATGGCGACGATCCTGATGCCAAAAACGGCCAGCGCCATGCCTGCTACGATGGCGGAGCCACGCCACGGTCGGTCGGTGGGCGCGATGGCGGTGAGGCCGACGATGAAGAAGATCGGCCATAGCCGGACATCGGCATAGACCGCGCCGAACATCAGGCCCGGCATCAACAGGATCAGAACGAGGAAGATCGCCGCTCCGACGAGCAGAGCTGGGTTCAGCCGAACGTCGCGACTTCGTATTGCAAAATAAAGCAAGCCGATGGCCAGCAGCAGGGTCAGCGTGTCCAGCCCGATATTCTGATCGCGCAGCGTCCACACCAATCCGAGGAGCTTTGCGCTCATATCAAGGAAATGGCCCGTCGAAGCCGCGCCGGTGCCTTGGCGCCAAACGATCATGAGGACGGCCGGAATCATGACGGGCCAACTGCGTCGCAGAATGACAAGCGCCATGGAGGGCCATGCCCTTGGCTCGCGACGCCAGTTCCGGCAGAGCTCAAAGGCGCCGACGAGAACGACCAGAACGACCCAGCCATAGGCATGGGCCAACCAGACCAGGCAGGAGGCCGCCGCGAACAGCGCGGCGCGTAGTGCCGAACCATTCCTTTGTGCTCCCTGGACCCAGGATGCGAACACGTGAAATGCCAGGGCACAGCCCAGCCAATAGTTCACGAAGCCAAGCTGGAACGGATAGGACATCGTGAACCAGACGGCCGCGATGGCGAAAGGCGTGAGCTGTCCGTACATCGCCCGGCTGATCCGCGCGATTCCCCAGATCATGAGCGGAGGAAGCGCGAGCGCAATCAGCCAAACGGCGCGGTCGAAACCGAGAAGGCCCGCGAGCGGCACGATCAGCAGCTCAACACCGAGATTGCCAACCACGTGCCAGTGAAAATCCCAGTTTCGCTGCAGCGCCGGCGAGTCCGCCAGATGAAGCTGCACGTGGTAGCGACCGATATGTCCCAGGAAGTCGATCAGCGGCGGCGTCCGCACGAACCAGAAGGGGATCGTGCTCAGCAACATCAGTCCCGGGACGACGAGACGGGAATTCCACCAAGCACCAACCGGTGGTTCTCTGTGCTCTGGCGGCGCCGGCGTGCCCATCGTCTTCTCCGCAGGCTTATCAAACGTCCAGCGTCACCGTCACCGGCACGTGGTCCGACGGCCGCTCCCAGCTCCGCGCGTCGCGCAAGATCCTGAAATCGCTGACCGCATCCTTCAGCGCCCGCGAGACCCAGATGTGATCGAGCCGGCGGCCACGGTCGCCGACGGTCCAGTCGGCGGAGCGGTAGCTCCACCAGGTGTAGACCTTCTCCGACATCGGAATGCGCTCGCGCGCGACGTCGATCCATTCGCCGGCGTTCAGGGCGGCCTGCAGCTTCTCGGTTTCGATCGGGGTGTGCGACACCACCTTCAGCAGCTGCTTGTGCGACCAGACGTCGTTCTCGTGCGGGGCGACGTTGAGATCGCCGACCAGGATGTGGCGGTCCTCGCCGCGCGGATGCAGCGGCTCGCAGGCCGTCATCTCGTCGAGGAAGCGAAGCTTGTGATCGAATTTCTCGTTCAGCGCCGGATCGGGAATGTCGCCGCCGGCGGGCACGTAGAAATTATGCAGCACCAGCGGCTTTGCGATGTTCGCCTGCGTCCCGAAAGATACAGAAATGTGGCGCGAATCCACCTTGTCGCAGAAGGTGCGGATGTCCTTGGACTCGAACGGAATCTTCGAGACGATGGCGACGCCGTGATAGCCCTTCTGCCCGTTCAGCGCGACGTGCTCGTAGCCGAGCCGCTTGAAGCGCTTCAGCGGAAAGGCATCGTCGATGCACTTGGTCTCCTGGAGGCACAACACGTCGGGCCGCGCGCTCTTGAGAAACTTCGCGACCAGATCGATGCGCAGCCGCACCGAGTTGATGTTCCAGGTTGTCAGGGAAAGACGCATGGAGATGCGTCTTAGCATGGATTGGCGTCGGGAAAATGCTTGTCCACAGCGAGCTCTCGTAGGGTGGGCAAAGCGAAGCGTGCCCACCATGCCTACCGCGAGGAGGAGAGATGGTGGGCACGGCGCAAGTGCGCCTTTGCCCACCCTACGGCAGCGGAGCGCTTATCCCGGCGACGGGCCGTAATTGGTGAAATCGATCTTGAACATGCTCGGGTCGAGCTTCTTGCCCGCATCGAGATTGTAGACCGCAATCGTGGTGTCGTAGCCCTGCGGGTCGGTGACGGTCCATTGCTTGAGCTGGCCGTCCTTGGCGCCGAACATCAGCATCAGGCGGCTGGTGCCGACCAGCGCCTGCTTTTCCTCGATGGTGACGCTGACGAAGACGTCGTCGGCGGTGACGTTGACGACGTTGGTGTCCTTCATCAGGTCGATCCGGTCCGACAGCAGGAAGCGCAGCGGCGTCTGCGACAGCGGATAGACGTCCTGGGTGGCGAGCTTGCGGTCGCGCACCACGACCGACGATCCGTCGGCGACGATATCGATCGGGCTCGGCGGATCATATTCGAAGCGCACCTTGCCCGGCTTCTGGATGTAGAAGTCGCCCTGCGTCTTGCTGCCGTCGGGACCGACCTGGACGAAATTCCCGACCAGCGTCTGAAGCGAGGACAGATAGGCGCTGACCTTGGCGGCCTGTGCTTTCTGGTTGGCATCGAAGGTCTGGAAGATGCTGCTCGGCACGTTGCGGCGCGGATCCGGAATCACCGGATTGGGCGGCGCCTGGGTCGCGCCCGTGATCGACGGCCCCCCCGAGGGCGGAGCACCGTCACGGCCCTTCGGCGCGGGCTTCGGCACCGGCACGGTCTGTGCAAAAACGACCTGTGCGAAGGACGTCGCGGTCACCATCGCGGCGGTGACGAGAAGCACGCCGGCCACGCGCGCGCTTCGCGCGGCGATGGAGGCAGCGAATCGAATGTCCGGATGTCTGATCAACGCGTCGTCCTGTGTGGCTGGCCGCCTTTTTAGCGTGATTTCGGCCAAAAGCAGATAACGTTTTTGCGTGAAATAGTGTTCTGAGGCCCCCGCCTCACATATGGCTGTCTTCTTCCTCGACCAGAATCTCGCGTTTGCCGGCGTGGTTGGCGGGGCCGACAATGCCTTCCAGTTCCATGCGCTCCATCAGCGAGGCGGCCCGGTTGTAGCCGATTTGCAGGCGGCGCTGGATGTAGCTGGTCGACGCCTTGCGGTCGCGTTTGACGATGGCAACGGCCTGTTGGAAGAGATCGCCACCGCCATCGGCGCCCATGCCGCTGGCGTCGAACACGGCGCCGCCGTCCTCGTCCTCGGTGGGCTCCTCGGCCGTGACCGCTTCGAGATATTCCGGCTGTCCCTGCGTCTTGAGGTGGCGCACGACCTTCTCGACTTCCTCGTCCGAGGCGAAAGGCCCGTGCACGCGGCTGATGCGGCCGCCGCCGGCCATGTAGAGCATGTCGCCCTGGCCCAGCAGCTGCTCGGCGCCCATCTCGCCCAGGATGGTGCGGCTGTCGATCTTGGAGGTGACCTGGAAGGCGATGCGGGTCGGAAAGTTCGCCTTGATGGTGCCGGTGATGACGTCGACCGACGGACGCTGCGTGGCGAGGATCACGTGCAGKCCGGCGGCGCGCGCCATCTGCGCGAGACGCTGCACCGCGCCTTCGATGTCCTTGCCGGCGACCATCATCAGGTCGGCCATTTCGTCGACGATGATGACGATGTAGGGCAGCGGCTCGAGCGAGAGCTTCTCTTCCTCGTAGATCGCCTTGCCGGTCTCCTTGTCGAAGCCGGTATGCACCGTGCGCGTCGGCTCCTCGCCCTTGGCCTTCACCTCGAGCAGGCGCGCATTGTAGCCGTCGATGTTGCGCACGCCGAGCTTGGCCATGTTCTTGTAGCGCTCTTCCATCTCGCGCACGGCCCATTTCAGCGCGACCACGGCCTTCTTCGGGTCGGTTACGACCGGCGTGAGCAGATGGGGGATGCCGTCATAGACGGAGAGTTCGAGCATCTTCGGATCGACCATGATCAGCCGGCACTGGTCCGGGCGCAGCCGGTAGACCAGGCTGAGGATCATGGTGTTGATCGCGACCGACTTGCCGGAGCCGGTGGTGCCGGCGATCAGCATGTGCGGGGTGCGCGCCAGGTCGATGATGACGGGATCGCCGCCGATGGTCTTGCCGAGGCAGAGCGGCAGCTTCGCCACCGTATCGACGGTTTCCTTGGCGACCAGCAATTCGCGCAGATAGACCTTTTCACGATGCGCGTTCGGCAATTCGATGCCGATGGCGTTGCGGCCGGGAACGACGGCGACGCGCGCCGACAGCGCGCTCATCGAGCGGGCGATGTCGTCGGCAAGACCGATGACGCGCGACGATTTGATGCCGGGTGCCGGCTCCAGCTCGTACAGCGTGACCACCGGGCCCGGATTGGCTTTCACGATCTCGCCGCGCACGCCAAAATCCTGGAGCACGCCTTCGAGCGCGCGCGAATTGGCTTCCAGCTCGGCCTTGCTGAGCGGCTGGCGATCGCCAGCCTTCGGCGCGGCCAGCACGGACACGGACGGAAGCTCGAACTTGTCGGAGGATTTCTTGGCGGCGGCCTTCGGCGCAGCCTTCTTGCGCGGTGCGCGCGCGGCCGGCGCTTCCTCTTCCTCCTCCTCGTCCTCCTCGTCGTGCCCGTCCTCGTAATCCTCGTCCTCGGATTGCGGCGAGATCGGCGGCGCGCCGCGGCCGCCACCGAGATTCGGCTCCTGACGATCGAAGGCAATCGCGCGGGGCTTCGGTCCGCTCGAGACCAGCGAGCGATAGGCGGTGCCGAGTAGCCAGGTCAGCCGCGCCTTGGTGCTCATCAGCGCATGGAACAGCCAGCCCAGCGACACCGAGCCGCGCTCGCTGCCCTCGTCCTCGTCGAGCGGCGCATCGTCATCCTCGATCTGCGAAAGCTCTTCGTCGTGCTCGCGCGCGCCGAGACCGCAGGCGATCAGGAAGGTCGCTGCCATCGCGACGAACAGGATGACGCCGAGCACGATGCGATAGATTGTGCCGGCGGGTCCGAAAATCACCGCGGGCGCGCGCACCAGCGCGTCGCCGACCACGCCGCCAATTCCGGTCGGCAGCGGCCAGGCGCCGCCGTGCGGCCAGCAGCTCGCAAACCCCGCCGCGATCACCGTGCAGAGAATCCAGCAGCCGAGCCGCAGCGCTTCGCGGTCGAACGGGCGGTGGGTCAGCATGCGCCAGCCCCACACCGCGACGGTCAGGATCAGCATGATCGCGCCGAGCCCGAGGATCTGCATCGCGAGGTCGGCGCCGATGGCGCCGGCATAGCCGAGAATGTTGCGGATCGGCCGCGAGGTCGCGTGGCTGAGACTGGGATCCTGGACCGACCAGGTCATCAGCGCGGCCGAAGCGACGCCCGAGAGCGTGATCAGCCCGAGACCGGCGAGCTCGCGCACACGCCGCGTCAGCGCCTCGCGGATCGAGGGCGGCAGATGGCCGACCAGGGGAATGACACGTTCGATTGTCGACATGCTCACGGGCCCCGCCTAACCCAGAGTCTCGACCAGGCGGTGCAGCGCCGCCGCCGTGGTCTCGCCATCCTGCACCAGCGCGAGCCGAATGTAGCCTGCGCCGGGATTGAAGCCGTCGGGCTGGCGCCGCGCCAAAAAGCTGCCGGGCACCACGCGCACGCCTGCTTCCGTGAAGAGTTTCAGACACACCGATACGTCGTCGCCGATCTCGGACGTGTTGAGCCAGACGCAGAAGCCGCCGTCGGGCCGGCGATAGCCGTAGCGATTGCCGATGATCTGGTCGGCGAGATCGAACTTGATCCGGTACAGCCTGCGATTCTCCTCGACATGCGCTTCGTCGCCATAGGCAACAGTCGCGACATGCTGGAGCGGCACAGGCACCTGGGGCGCTGCGATGTTGCGCTGCTCGAGGAACATGCCGATGAATTTCCTGTCGCCGGCGGCGAAGCCGACGCGCAGGCCCGGCAGGTTGGAGCGCTTCGACAGCGACTGGAACGCAACCACGCGGGTGAAATCGGGGCCGGCGCATTCGAGCGCGCTGCCCGGTGCTTGCCGGGTGTAGATCTCGGAATAGCACTCGTCGCTGAGGATCACGAAGCCATAGCGGTCGGCGAGCTGCTTCAACCGCCTGAAATAGTCGGGCTTGGCGACCGAGCCCTGCGGATTGGCCGGCGAGGCCAGATAGAACGCCACCGTGCGTGCCAGCGTCGTCTCGTCGATGGCGTCGAGATCTGGCAGGAAGCCGTTCTCGACCGTGGTCGGCAGATAGACCGGCTCGCAGGCGGCTGCGCGGGCGCCGGCGCCATAGACCGGATAGAACGGGTTCGGCATCAGGATCGCGGGCTTGCCGGGGCGCGGGCCGACATAGCGCGCGGCCGTGATCGCGGCGAGGAACAGCCCCTCGCGGCTGCCATTGAGGACGAGAATCTCGCTCTTGGGGTCGAGCGGCCGTGGCAGCTTGAACCGCGACGACAGCCAGGCTCCGGCGGCATGGCGGAACGGGTCGGTGCCCTGATTCATCGGGTAGCGGCCGAAATCGGCGATGTGCTTGGCCAGGACCGGGCCGACGAAGTCGGGTACAGGATGCTGGGGCTCGCCGACGGCAAGCGTAATCAAGGGCTTACCGGGCTGATGGGGTGCCAGCAGCTCGTTCAGCCGGACGAAGGGTGAGCGTTCGCTATCGGAGCTTCCACCTTCCAGCAGCGGCGCACGGGATGAAGCGGTTATAGCCATTCTGGACGCCAGCACTCTTGGAACAGCCGGTCGCACGAAAGCACCGGCGGGAAGCGGTTCAGTTCACCATAGATAGGGCGAGGTTAAGACGCGATTAACCATCGGCAGGCGGGCCCGTCCAGAGTCGAATAATCATGCCGGATAACAACGGGATGCGCGGCGAACCCGGGATTGTCACGGTTCCGGCACCCGGCATTTGAGACAAGTCCCTCGGGCGTTGTTAACCCACGGCGTCAAGAACGTCCACGCATTGGCAGTTCGGCATCGCCCTTGGTGCTATGCACCATCAGCGGCAACGGGGCGGCGCGTGACCTTTCAGATCTCGACTCATGGTGATGTGCTTCGCCACGCCGGCAAGCGCGCGGCGATCGCTGCGGGGCTGACCATCGTCATGACCGCGACGACGCTGCTGCTGCATCTCGGCACCGATTTCAGCGCGACGGTGAGTGTCGGCTACATCATCGGCTTCAGCCTGTGTCTCGCAACGGCGATCTCGGCCTTGCTGTCCGCTGCTCTCAGCTATCGTTCGGCGCTGCTGATGCAGGATCTGACGCTGACCCGCAGCGAGCTCGCGCGCATCTCCCAGACCGATCAGCTCACGGGACTGTTCAACCGGCGCGGCTTCGATGAGGCGGCGGCGCTGGCCCTGACCTCGGCGCGCAAGCGCAGCGTGCCGGTCAGCGTCTTTGTCTGCGATATCGACCACTTCAAATCGATCAACGACCGCTTCGGCCACGAGGCCGGAGACAAGGTTTTGGTCGAAGTGGCCGAAATCCTGCGGCAGCTCGCCCGCAAGGAGGGCGTGCTGGTTGCGCGCTATGGCGGCGAGGAATTCGCCGGCCTCCTGGTCGGGGTGACACGCGATCAGGCCGAGCACTATGCGGAGCTGGTCCGCACCGCCTGCGCTGCGCGCGAAATTGCTCTCGGCGACCACCTGGAGCGCGTGACCATCAGCCTCGGCTTCACCGTATCCTGCGCCGACGCCGGGCTGCCGGAGCTGATGCGGATCGCCGACCGCGCGCTCTATGCCGCGAAGCGTCGCGGTCGTGATCGGGTGGTCGAGGCGGACGACCGCGCCGTCGCCGCCTGATAATGTTCCCGGCGGGGTTGGTTCGCGGGCGTCAGTGCCCGGGCAGCTTCTCGAACGCCGGCATGCCCGACGGAATCTGGTGGAACGCCTGCTTGTCGCAGGTGTAGATCGCCAGCTGCGGCTGGAACTGGGACGGCTCGTCCAGCGTGCCCACCTTCACGACGGCAGCAGGCAGGCCGGGAACCTTGGTCACGAGGTGGGTGCCGCATTCGGCGCAGAATTCGCGCGTCACCGCGCGCTCGAGGTCCTTGCGCGTGAACTGCTTGGGCTGCCCGGTGATGTAGCTGAAGCCGGCCGCCGGCATCGCAATGAAGGTGTTGGGCGCGCCGCCCGAGATGTACTGGCACTCGCGGCAATGGCATTGCGCCTGCATCAGCGGGTCGCCCTCGGCCACGTAGCGCACTTCGCCGCAATAGCATCCGCCTTCCAAACGCATGACGACCTCCCGATTGTTGTTCGTTGTGGTCGATATTTCTGCGCCGGCAATCTGGAATGGCAACCTTTTTCTTTCCTGCGAGCGGACAAGGGCAGACCATCCGCAGCCGGTTCGGCGGCATCTATCTCCTTGCAAGTCCGCAGCCGTTGAATCCGCGGCCATGCCAGCAGCCAGTGCTCATGCACTCGGCTTGCAGCCGTGGGCAAGCGGTTGAAGCGCAATTCGCGGCGCCGCCCAGACTGACGCAGGCCGTGGCGCACCTGTCCCGCATGAACGAACAGGTCATTCCGCTGCCAGTCTGCCGAGATTGCCCTCCGCCCTGATCTGGCGGCAGCACCGCCGTTTTCTCGTCGCGCTTCGTGGCCCGCTTCGGATCGGCTTGACCCGGATTTGCCCCCGGGCTCTGCGGCGCCAGCTTCGTCAATTCCATCCGGCATGGCCGTGCAGTTTCGGTGCGAACGCCGGTCCCGCTCGAATCCTTCAGCGCGAGAGCAAGCTTGTACTGATAGGAGCTGCCGGCGGGCCGACGTAGCGGGTCGTTCTCGCCAATAATACCTTTGACAGTGATGCTGGCGCTGCCGTCGGTCTCGATCATTCCGCCATAAACGGTTGAACCGGGTTTGCCCTCGTCGCCAAAGGTGCCTTGAAGCACCCCATCCTTGACGCGCAGGGCGTACTGGTAATAGCCCTCGGCAAACGGAGGTCTGCTCTCGCAGGTTTCCTTGCCGATCCAGGTTCCGTCGAAGGCGGTGGTGCGCTTCACGTCGTCTGCGGGTTTTGTCAGCGCCGCGATGCGAGATTTCGCGAGGTCCGCGAACGTACAGGTCGGGAAGCGCACGAGGTGGTCCTTGAATGCGGCAAGCGTTCCCAGAGCTTCCGCGCTTCGCCAATGATCTCCGGCATCGGCACAAGGATCGCCCTGGGGCATTGCTGGGGATAGCGCCGCAGTCTCGGGCTTGCCGTTCAGGTAGAACTCGCCGAAGAATGACAGTGAAAGCTCGGGGACCTGCGAGCCTTTGGTCCGCTGGTAGACGCCGGCGCTGATGATCTGAAACACCGTATTGATATTGTCCCTGTCACGAATGTGCTCAAGGAACGCGCTCGTATAGGGACTGTTGCGGCCGTTGCCGTCGTCGGCCGTGCGCCCGGCCTGAGTCGCGTAGGAGATGATGGTGCCCTCCGGGCTCTCCATCTTGGCCAGTCCGCGTGCGACGGTTACGCCGCGACCCTGTCCAACGTTTCGCCGCAGCTCGTCGGCGAATGGATTGTCGCGGCAGGCGTCGAGCACGAGAATCCGCAGGTTCTTGGCCTGCTGCAGGTCCGCGAGGATCTCGTCGGCGCGTACCAGGCGCCGCAGATCGACCTCGTCGCGCACGACGGCATCGACAGGCACCAGATAGTTGACACCTGCGAACTGGAGGGCGTGGCCGCTGTAATAGAACAGGGCCACGTCGGCGCCGCGGGCCTCGCGCGCGAAGCGAAGAACGGTCTCCTGCATGGCGGCCTGATCGAGATCGGTTGCGACGAGAGGATCGAATCCCGATCGCTTCAGGGCCGCGCCGACGTCAGCCGCATCATTGGTCGGATTGGCGAGTGTGGGAACGTTCCTGTAGGCGCCGTTGCCGATCACCAGCGCGACGCGCTTGTCAGCCTTGGCCTCGAGGGCCGACAGGGCAAGCGACAGGAAACACAGGGCCAGGCAATGCAGCAAACGCATAAGATCGGGCTCCCAATGGGAGCATGATACGCGCCGGTATCGAAACAATGCAATTTGGCTCTGCGCCGGTTCCGCCGCTGCGACGATGCGGCGGGCCAAAAAGAACAAAAAGAAAGGGGCTCCAGCTTGCGCTGGAGCCCCTCAACGGTCGGGGCATTGCCGGGTATGTGCCCAAACCGTAGTTCTGGGCGCGATCCCCGAGAGGATCGCGCCCCGGGAGGAGACTTACATGTTGTAGGCGCGCTCGGTGTGCTCGGTGATGTCGAGGCCTTCACGCTCGGTCTCGACATTGGCGCGGAGGCCAACGATCACGTCGACGACCTTGTAGAGGATCGCCGAACCGATGCCCGACCACACCAGCGTGGTGCAGACGCCCCAGAGCTGGGAAATCATCTGCGCCGCGAAGTCGTAATCGGCAACCTTCGGCGGGATCGCGGTGTAGTCCACGATGCCCGCGCCGCCGAGAGCGGGGTTGACCAGGATGCCGGTGCCGAGGGCGCCGATGATGCCGCCGATGCAGTGCACGCCGAACACGTCGAGGGAGTCATCGTAGCCGATCGCGTTCTTCACCACGGTGCAGAAGAACAGGCAGACCACGCCGACCACGAGGCCGAGAACGATCGCACCCATCACGCCGGCGAAGCCGGCCGCAGGGGTGACCGCCACGAGGCCCGCGACAGCGCCGGAGATGACGCCGAGCACGGAGGGATGCCCCTTCACGATCCACTCCGCGAACATCCACGACRGCGCGGCGGCTGCGGTGGCGACGAAGGAGTTGGTCATGGCGAGGGCTGCGCCGCCGTTGGCTTCGAGGTTGGAGCCGGCGTTGAAGCCGAACCAGCCGACCCAGAGCAGCGAGGCGCCGATCATCGACATGGTCAGCGAGTGCGGAGCCATCAGCTCCTTGCCGTAGCCGGTGCGCTTGCCGATCAGGAGAGCGCCGACGAGACCTGCGATGCCGGCGTTGATGTGCACCACGGTGCCGCCTGCGAAGTCGATCGCGCCCTTCTTGAAGATCCAGCCGGCGTCGGCGTTGACCTCGTCGAGCTTGGCCTGCGCCGCGGTCTTCGYCGCCGCGTCAGTGGCAGCAGCGAGCGCCTTGGCCGCATCCTGGATCATGTCCGGGCCGGGCCAGTACCAAACCATGTGCGCGATCGGGAAGTAGATCAGCGTCACCCAGAGCGGAATGAACAGCGCGATCGCCGAGAACTTCATGCGCTCGGCGAAGGCGCCGACGATGAGGGCGGGCGTGATCGCCGCGAAGGTCATCTGGAAGCACATATAGATGAGCTCCGAGATGTTGGCGTCGACCGAGAAGGTCGCCGCCTTCGAGTCGGTGGTGACGCCCATCATGAAGGCCTTGGAGAAGCCGCCGATGAAGTCGGAGCCGCCGGTGAAGGCGAGGCTGTAGCCGTACACGGCCCAGATCACGGTGACGACGCAGACGGTGTAGAACACCTGCATCAGCACCGAGAGCATGTTCTTGGAGCGGACGAGGCCGCCGTAGAACAGCGCGAGACCCGGGATCGTCATCAACAGCACGAGCACTGTCGATGTCAGCATCCAGGCGTTGTCTCCCTTGTTGACCGTTGGCTCGGCGTAGGCTGCGGTCGCAGCGAACAGGCCGACTGCGAGAGCCGCCAATCCCGCGCCATAGGGACGCTTAAACGTCATTTTATTTACTCCTGATTGGATAAGGTTGAGCGCGAAATCAAAGGGCCGCGGCATCGGCCTCGCCGGTGCGGATGCGAACCGCATGGTCGAGGTTGATGACGAAGATCTTGCCGTCACCGATCTGTCCGGTTTTCGCGGCGGACGTGATGGCGTCGATGGTCTTGTCGACCTGGTCGGAGGCGACAGCGACCTCGATCTTGATCTTGGGCAGGAAGCTCACGGCATATTCGGCGCCGCGATAGATTTCCGTATGGCCTTTCTGGCGGCCATATCCCTTGACTTCCGTCACCGTAAGACCGTGAACGCCGATGGCGGTCAGGGCGTCACGGACTTCTTCCAGCTTGAATGGCTTGATAATCGCCATAACAATTTTCATGGGTCCTATCCCCGCTTGGGCMCGGTCCGGACGTGGCCGGGCGTTTCTCGACTGGTTCGCCACGAGGGAGAAGTTCACTACGCGGGCACAGCCACGCCCCCTAGAATCAAATGCCGTGCCAGATCGGCGGCGTTGCCTAACGGACTATGAAAGCGGGTGTTTTCGCGTTTCGCGCGTATTGCGCCGCAGTGCGCTATTACGTCGCGCTCAAAACGTGGTCACATCTGCTCAAAATACGAGCAAGACAGGCTGCCGACACAATGTTGCTCACGCGTCGGGCAGCAGGAAGGTAATTAAGTAAGGGAACCGCCCATTGCAGGGCTTGGCCGTGCCGCGAAATATCCAGCCCCTCACGCTGGTGCTCACGGGATACGCGCAGGGACATGAACAGGGCGGCCCGATTGAGCAGGATGAAAGCCTGCGGCTGCCGACCAGACGAAGGTGACGGCGACCCCGTGGAGGCGGATCAGCGCCTGTTGCGGGTGGGCCTCGATCAGGCCCAGCGGCGCCGCCGAAAGCCGGACCGTCAGGCTGCGTCGCGTTCCGCAAAGACCCTGTCGATCAGTCCCCATTCAACCCCTTGCTGCGCGGTCATGAAGTGGTCGCGGTCCAGAGTCCGTTCCACCTCCTCCTCGGGGCGCCCGCAATGCTGCGCATAGAGCCGGATGATGCGCCGCTTGGTTTCCTGCATTTCGGTGGCATGGATCAGGATGTCGGACGCCTGGCCCTGGAAGCCGCCGAGCGGCTGATGCACGTGGAGGCTCGCATTGGGCAGGGCGGCGCGGTGACCGGGCTCGCCGGCCATCAGCAGGAACGAGCCCATGGAGCGCGCGGTGCCCATGCACAGCGTATGAACCGGCGCCTTGATGAATTGCATGGTGTCGTACATCGCGAGGCCACTGGTGACCACGCCGCCATAGGAGTTGATGTAGAGATTGATCGGCCTGTTCGGATTCTCCGCTTCGAGGAACAGCAGTTGCGCGCAAACCAGTCCGGACATCGCATCATTGACCTCCCCGTTCAGGAAGATGATGCGCTCGCGCAGGAGCCGCGAATAGATGTCGAAGGATCGCTCGCCGCGGGCGGACTGTTCGACGACCATAGGGACGAGCTGAAGCATGTCGCGCATCGGCGACCTCCATTTCTGCAGGTGATGAAGTCTTTTGCTGTTAGGCCGCCATCATCAGGCAGCAATTGGTGTTGGCCGGCTGCGGCAGTTTCGCGAGGTCGTCGCAGGCCTGCTGAATGATGCGGAAGCGGGTGCCGCCGTCCTCGTTCGGTTCGATCCGGAAGATGACGTGGCTCTCGCGAAACGGTGGCTCTGAATCGCGAAGTCGGTAGCGCACCTCTTCGCCTGCGATCGTTGATTCCGGCTCGGCGCCCGCAAGGTCGCAATCCGGCAACCAGCGCTCGCGCAAGGCCGGAATGGTCACGGCGCGCCAGACCTTTGCTGGCGGCGCATCGAAATCATGTTCAAGCACCAGGGCTTCGTCGGGGCGATCAGGCTTCGCGGCGTCGCTCATCGGTTCCCAGTCCTTATTGATCCATGTCCTTCAAGAGATCGGAGAGCGCTTCGATGCGCTGCGGCCAGTAGGCGCGGTAGCGCGCAAGCCATGTCCCGATGGTGGCGATCCCGTCCGGATCGACCTCGTAGTTCACAAAGCGGCCCTGCCGCTGTTCGCGCACGAGGCCTGCCGCACGCAGCACCGCGAGATGCTGCGACATCGCCGGCTGGCTGATCTCCAATCCGTCGCGCAAAGCGCTGGCATTCAAGCTTCCGCCAGCGAGCTTTTCAAAGACCTTTCGGCGCGTCGGGTCGGCCAGCGCCTTGAAGATGTCGGCTTCGATCATGGCAACACATAAGCATATACTTATGTCTTGCGCAAGCCGGAAGCGAGCCGAGGCGGTCCGGTGTTGCGAGCGACCCGCCCGCGGCCGGCTGCGCTACTGCAACGCCTCGCCGTGCTGCGAAATATCGAGCCCCTCGAGCTCGTGCTCACGGGATACGCGCAAGGGCACGAACAACCCGACCAGCTTGAGCAGGATGTAGCTCACCCCGGCCGACCAGACGAAGGTGACGGCGACCCCGTAGAGCTGCAACAGCAATTGCTGCGGGTGGCCCTCGATCAGGCCGGCCGTTCCGCCGATCGCGCTGGTGGCGAACACGCCGGCGAGCAGGGTGCCGGTCAGCCCGCCGATGCCGTGGACGCCGAACACGTCGAGCGAATCGTCATAGTCGAAACGGTGCTTCAGCCAGGTGCAGGCCCAGTAGCAGACGAGGCCGGCGATCACGCCGATGACGATGCCGTGCCACGGCGCCACAAAGCCCGAAGCCGGCGTGATGGTGCCGAGGCCTGCGACCGCGCCCGAGATCATGCCGAGCACGGAGGGCTTGCGCCGCGTCGACCATTCGATCGCGCCCCAGGTCAGTGCGCCGGAGCAGGCCGCAAGATGCGTCGCGATGATCGCCATCACCGCGCGCGAATTGGCCGCGCCCGCCGAACCGCCGTTGAACCCGAACCAGCCGACCCACAACAGTCCCGTGCCCATCACCGCGAGCGAGAGATCGAACGGCGAGAGATTTTCGGTGCCGTAGCCATGACGGCGCCCCATCACCTTCGCGGCGACCAGGCCGCCGGTGCCGGCCGACAGATGCACGACCAGGCCGCCGGCAAAATCCAGCACGCCCATGCTGGCGAGGAAGCCACCGCCCCACACCCAATGCGCCAGCGGGATGTAGACGAAGATGAACCAGGCGACGGAGAACAGGAGATAGGCGGAGAACCGCATGCGATCGGCGACCGAACCCGCGACCAGCGCCACCGTGATGATGGCAAACGTCATCTGGTACAGCATGAACAGCGATTCCGGGATCGTCTTTGCGGCCGGATTGACGCTGTCCATCGTCATGCCCGCGAGGAACCAGCGGTCGAGCGTGCCGATCCACGGGCCGTCGCCGACGAAGCACAGCGAATAGCCGAACGCGAACCAGAGAATCGAGATCAGCGTCACCGCGGCAAGGCTCTGCGCCATGGTCGCAAGCACGTTCTTCTTGCGCACCATGCCGGAGTAGAACAGCGCCAATCCCGGAATCGTCATCATCAGCACCAGCGCGGTGGCGACGATCATCCAGGCGGTGTCGGCGGTGCTGATCTCGGAGCCCGCGGCGTGCGCCGGCGATGCTATGACGGACGCAAGTCCAATCGGCGCAGCCATAGCCGCGCGGCGCAACACATCCGCCATGTCGTTTCCCCCAAGCACATTGATTGCGTCGCACGCTGTGGCGTCGTTGCCCGGTGCGATCGAAGACGGTCTTACCTAGAGCGCGTCGCTGTCGGTTTCGCCGGTGCGGATGCGCAGCGCGTGGTCGATCGGCGTGACGAAGATCTTGCCGTCGCCGATCTGCCCGGTGCGCGCCGTCGCGGTGATCACGGCGACCGCCTTCTCGGCGACATCGGAGGCGACCGCGATCTCGATCCGCAGCTTGGGCAGGAAGTTCACGACATATTCGGCGCCGCGATAGATCTCGGTGTGGCCCTTCTGACGGCCATAGCCCTTCACCTCGGTCACGGTCATGCCGTGCACGCCGATCGCCGTCAGCGCCTGGCGGACTTCATCGAGCTTGAAGGGTTTGATGATCGCGACGACGAGTTTCATGGTCAGGCCTATTCCCCGGGATGCGCCGCGCCGTATGTCCCCGGCGCAGCGTCAATCTGGCATCTTTCCGGGCAAATGGCATAAAAATGTTGCRGGTTGAAGCGGAAAAACGTTTGGCCATGTGAACGGCCGCCTCTGTACAGGGCAGCCGTTCATCCTCCACAATGCATTTTTGGCATGGATGCGGTGAACCCAAGCGTCCYGGCCGGTACAAAAGTATGTTTAGGGGGGCGCGTCATGGCGAGTTGGTTCTATGCATCCGAGGGCAAGCAGCAGGGGCCCTATCCTGAAGGGCAATTCCGCGACCTGGTCGCGCAAGGGATCGTGCGCCCGGACACGCTGGTGTGGTCCGAAGGCATGGCGGGCTGGCAGAAGGCCGCCGAAATCCCCGGTCTGATCGGCGGCGGCGGTGCGCCCCCGATGGTCCCGGCCGGCGGCCCGCCGATGATGGGCGGCGGTGGCTACGCCGGTGCCGGCGGTGGCGGATCGCTGGCGATCGACTTCGGCATCCTCGAGTTCACCTGGCGCAGCATCGTCATGCTGATCGGCATGTGCTTCATCATCCCGGTGCCATGGGTGTTCGTCTGGTACACCAAATGGATCGTGTCCTGCGTCAAGGTTCCGGGGCGGCCCAACCTCAGCTTCACCGGCAATGCGATGACGCTGGTGCCCTGGTTTTTCGGCTTCATCGTCCTGGCGATCGCCATCGCCTTCACCGGCATCCAGTTGCTGAGCAACCTGCTGTTCATCGTCCAGATCGTTCTCTACTGGCTTCTGGCCAAATGGATGGTCGCGAGCCTCGCCTCCAACGGGCAGCCGCTTGGTCTCAGCTTCACGGGCTCGGTCTGGGCCTATATCGGCTGGAACCTGCTGTTCGCGATCTCCATCATCACGATCGTCGGCTGGGCCTGGGTCGCCGCAGCCCAGATGCGCTGGTTCTGCCGCAACATCGAGGGCACTCGGCGCGAGATCGTCTTCAGGGGCAGTGGTCTCGAGATTCTCTGGCGTGGAATCGTGGCTGCAATCCTGTTCAGCCTCATCATCCCGATCCCGTGGGTGTATCGCTGGATCATGAACTGGTTTGCGTCGCAGACCGAGCTCGCTCCGCGCGGGTCGGTCTGAGCATGATCCGGAAAAGTGTGAAGCAGTTTTCCGAAGAGATCATGCTCCAGTAATCCCAGGCGCGATGAAATCGCGCTTGAGCAATCAGCTCTTCCGCTCGCGCACGGAGCCTTCCTGCGCGACGGAGGCGACCAGCGTGCCGTCGGGCTTGAAGATCAGGCCGCGGGTCAAGCCGCGGCCGCCTTGCGCGCTCGGCGAATCCTGCACGTAGAGCAGCCATTCGTCGGCGCGGAACGGGCGGTGAAACCACATCGCGTGGTCGAGGCTCGCCGGCATCATGCGCTTGTCGAACAGCGTGCGGCCGTAGCGTGCCATCACCGCATCCAGCAGCGAGAAGTCGGACGCATAGGCCAGCGCGCACAAATGCAGCGCCGGATCGTCCGGCAGCTTTGCCGCGGTCCTGATCCAGACGTGAATGCGGCCGTCCTCGATCTTCTCGCCGAAATAGCGGCCGAGCTCGACCGGGCGCAGCTCGATCGGACGATCGGACTCATAGTAGCGGCGGATGAATTCCGGCATCTCGCGGAACATCGGCTGCTTGGCCACCTCCTCCGCGGTGAGTTTTTCCGGCGGCGGCACGTCGGGCATCTTGTCCTGGTGGTCGAAGGCGCCCTCCTCCTCGGCGTGGAACGACACCATGATGGAGAAGATCGCGTTGCCGTGCTGGATCGCGGTGACGCGGCGTGTCGAATAGCTCTTGCCGTCGCGCAGGCGCTCGACCTGGTAGATGATCGGAATCTGCGGATCGCCCGGCAGGATGAAATAGCAATGCAATGAGTGCGGCAGCCGGCCCTCGACCGTGCGGCAGGCCGCGACCATGGCCTGCCCGATCACCTGCCCGCCGAACACGCGCTGCCAGCTCGTCTTCGGGCTGTTGCCGCGGAACAAATTCACCTCGAGCTGCTCGAGGTCGAGGATCGAGATCAGGTCGATCAGGCTCTTGGACATGGTGGTGCTTTCGAAAATCTCGTCATTCCGGGGCATCGCGCCAGCGATGAACCCGGAATCCCGAGCGATAATCTCTGGATTCCGGGTTCGCGCTTCCGCGTGCCCGGGAATGACGGAACGGAGCCGTTCCGCCCTTGTTTCACCGCACTGTTTCGCCCACCTCAAGTCTGCTAGCAAGTCCAAGAGTTAGCCGGGAATTTGGGCAGAAGAATATGTCGGTACAGGGTAGCATTGTCATTGGCGGGGGCGCGTTTGCCGGCCTGGCGCTGGCCCTGGCGCTGCGCCAGGGGCTCGGCCCCGAGATTCCCGTCATCGTTGCCGACCCGGCGCTCAGCATGCGGCCGAGCCGCGACCCGCGCGCCACCGCGATCGTGGCCGCCTGCCGCCGCCTGTTCGAGGCGATCGGCGCCTGGGACGACGTCAAGGGTGAGGCGCAGCCGATCCTCGACATGGTCGTCACCGATTCCAAGCTGGAGGACGCCACGCGTCCGGTGTTTTTGAACTTTGCCGGCGACGTCGCGCCTGGCGAGCCCTTCGCACACATGGTCGAGAACCGCCGCCTGATCGATGCGCTGGTGGCACGCGCCGAGGCCGAGGGCATCGATCTCCGCGCCACCGTGGTGACGTCCTACGATACGCGCGCCGATGGCATCGACGTGACGCTGGGTGATGGCAGCGTCATTGCAGCAAGCCTCCTGATCGCCGCCGATGGCGCCAAGTCGAAGCTGCGCGAACGCGCGGGCATCGCCACCCATGGCTGGGAATACGATCAATCCGGCATCGTCGTTACCGTCGGCCATGAGCGCGACCACGAGGGCCGCGCCGAAGAGCACTTCCTGCCGGCAGGTCCGTTCGCGATCCTGCCGCTGTCCGGCAAGCGATCGTCGCTGGTGTGGACCGAGGGCCGCACTGAAGCCGCGCGCATCATTGCGCTCAGCGAGGAGGAATTCCACGGCGAGCTCGAGCAGCGTTTCGGCCTGCATCTCGGCGAGGTGAAAGCGCTCGACAAGCCGCGCGCATTCCCGCTGTCCTATTTCGTGGCGCGCTCCTTCATTGGAGAGCGCCTGGCGCTGGTCGGCGATTCCGCGCATGTCATCCATCCGATCGCCGGACAGGGCCTCAACATGGGGCTGAAGGATGTCGCCGCATTGGCCGAGGTCGTCGTCGATGCCGCCCGGCTCGGCATGGATATCGGCGAGGCCGGCGTGCTCGAGCGCTACCAGCGCTGGCGCCGCTTCGACACCATGGCGATGGGCCTTGCCACCAACTCGCTGAACTTCCTGTTCTCCAACCAGTCGACGCTGCTGCGCACCATGCGCGACATCGGCCTCGGCATCGTCGACCGAGCCCCGCCGCTGAAGAATCTGTTCATCCGCCAGGCCGCCGGCCTCACAGGCGAGGTGCCGCGATTGCTGAAGGGCGAGGCGCTTTAGTTCTCGCTGTCGCCCCATTCTCCGCTCGTCGTCCCGGACAAGCGCGCCCCAAGCGCGCGCAGATTCGGGACCCATACGCCGCAGCAATAGTTTTGCGAGGACTCGGAGTTACCAGCTCGTGCGACAACGCAATTCGTGGTTATGGTTCCTGGCCTTCGCCAGGACGACACCGAGGGTGTGGAGCGACCATCGCGCAGCAACGTCGTAGCCCGGATGGAGCGCAGCGCAATCCGGGACCCCGCCCCAGTTCGAAGAATCCCGGATTACGCTGCGCTCCATCCGGGCTACAAGTTCCTCAATCGATCTTCCGCGCCTCTTCCGGCAGCATGATCGGGATGCCGTCGCGAATGGGATAGGCGAGCTTGGCGGAGCGCGAGATCAGCTCCTGCTTCGCGGAATCGAATTCCAGCGGGCCCTTGGTCAGCGGGCAGACCAGGATCTCCAGCAGTTTGGGATCGACGCTGTTTTCGGGGCGTTCGGTGGGCGCGTTCATCTTGGTCTCCGGCAATCGGGCTGCCTGTAGCACAGAAAATCGCGGCCGCCCATTGCTGCGGCTAGGCAGAGACCATCCGCAGGATCTCGTCGAGCAGCCCCTGGAGCCGTGCCGCCGGCACCGGTGTGCCGGACAAGGCGAAGCCGAGAAAGGTCCAGTACAGGATCTGCGCGCGGGCCTGCGCCATCGCGGGCGTCAGTCCGCGCTTCTCCAGCAGCGTCTCGATATAGTCGAGCCTGCGGCGGTCGATCGCGCGAACCGCGGCTTGCGCGGCCGCATCGAACGCCGCCCAGTTGCGCACCGCACGTTCCAGGTCGAGCCGCGCGCCAAAGGTCCTGCGCAGCAGCGCCGCCAGCGGCTCGCCGCTGTCGGCCTCGACGTCGGCGATGATCTGCTCGGCCGCGATCTCGCGCCAGCGCTTCAGGATGGCGGCGTGGAACGCGCCGAGATCGGCAAAGTGCCAATAGAAGCTGCCGCGCGAGACGCCCATGGCCTTCGCGAGCGGTTCGGCCTTCAGCGCGGTGAAACCGTTTTTGGTCAGCGCCTTCAGGCCCTCTTTGATCCAGTCGTCGGCGGAGAGTTGTTCGGTCATGACCGGTTCCAGAATCGTGCCATACACTAGTGTATTGACAGGCGCGGGGCCAGCGCCTATGTCACCATACAGAACTGTATGGACGAAGCTTCAGGGAGCTCTGCCGATGCGTGATCTCTTGCTCCAGTGCGCCGGCGTCGTGGCCATTGCCGTGGCCCTCATTCATGGCATTCTCGGCGAGACCAAGGTGTTTCCTCGCGCCCGCATCGAGCCGGAACGGCTGCGCACCCTGATCCGGCTGGTCTGGCAGGCCTCGACCGTCGCCTGGATCGGCGGCGGCGTGCTGCTGATCGCGGCGCCCTGGATGGAATCGGAGCCGGCGCGCCGCTGGATCGTCGTCACCATGGCCTGCGTATTCGGCTTCTCGGCTGTCGCCAACGCATGGGCCACGCGCGGCCGGCATTTCGGCTGGATGGCGCTCAGTGCCGTCGTGGCAATGGCGGTCGCCGGCTACTGAAGTCGAACCGAAAAGGTTGCGCGTCGCAGCGGAGCTTTGAGGCAAAGACAGCGGCCGATCCAAGCCCGTGAGACGTAAGGCCGCAGCGGCCGCGCAAATGTGCGCTGCGTGCGGAGAGCACTGATCTTTTTGCGACCGTTAGAATAACTCTAAAGCGAATCAGCCTCGAACCGGATTGACTTCACCATCTGCTTTGCTTCCTTCGGTCGCGCTTCGCGCAAGCCGTTGCGCGCACGACAGAGAAGGAGACGTTCGTGAAGGTTATTCGTGTTGTTGCCATTGCACTGACGATCGGGATTGGCGCGGGATCGGCGGCCATGGCCGACGGTTTCAAGGATTGCACCAAGCTCGACAAGGCGTCGTGGAAGCCGGCCAGCGAAGCCGAAGCCAAGGCGAAGGCGCTGGGCTACGAGGTGCGGCGCTCCAAGATCGAAGGCTCCTGCTATGAGGTCTACGGCGTCAAGGAAGGCAAGCTCTACGAGCTGTTCTACAGCCCGGAAGATCTCAGCCTGAAGCACACGATTGCAAAGTAAGCTGCGCAACGTGAACGGTACAAAGTGAACTGACGCTTATGGACGAGCCGGTGCCGGAAGCGGGCGGGGAGCCGATTAGGCCCCCCGCGAATCGAATCGCTTCGCGGACGGTCGAGGTCTGGGACCTCCCGCTGCGCCTCTGGCACTGGGCTCTCGCCATATCGGTCCTGGCCGCGTGGTTCACGCCCACCGTCTATAACGGACTTCACCGCATCGTCGGCTATGCGGTGATCGGCCTGTTGGCCTTTCGGCTGGTCTGGGGTTTTTGGGGAAGCCGTTATTCGCGCTTTCGGATGGTCGGCGTCRGGCTTCGCGCCGCACCGCATTATGTCTGGAATCTGCGCCGTGGCATGACCGGCCGGTATATCGGGCTCAATCCCGCCGGCACCGTGATGCTGGTGGCCCTGCTGCTGTCGCTCGCCGTCTCGGCGATCACGGGCGCAATGTCGGTGACCGTCACCTTCTTCGGCGTCTGGTGGATCGAGGACACCCATGCTTTTGCATCGGACGCCGTCATCGTCCTGGTCGTGCTGCACGTCGTCGGTGTCGTGCTGATGGGAATGCTCCAGCGCGAGAACCTGATCCGCGCGATGATCACGGGACGCAAGCGCATCCGTAGTTCCACCTGAGCAGGGCTGGTTTGGTTCGAACCGATGGAACCGCGGGCTCGCTCAACCGCGTAGTTTCACGGGACTCAAAGTCCTCGCCCGCACAGGCTTACCGCTAAACGGCGCCATTGCCGAGCTGGGTTTACCTCACGATAGGCATGCAACCGGGCATTGCGGAAAATTAACGCGAAGAAAGCCTATCGGATCGATCCTTGCGGATATTGACGAGGGAGGCGATTTCGATGTTCCGCGTTTTTACCTGCCTCACGGCAGAGCATGATTGGCGGCTTGTCATGCTGGCCGGTCTGGTTTGCTTCGCTGCAAGCATTGTGGCCGTCAGCATCTTTCATCGCGCGAGCGCGTCGCGCGCCTGGGCGCGGCTGATCTGGATTGCGATCGCCGGCGCCGCCATCGGCTATGGAATCTGGGCAACGCATTTTGTCGCAATGCTGGCCTACGAACCCGGCGTCTCGACGGGTTACGGCATCGTTCTGACAGCGCTGTCGCTCGCCGCGGCGATGATCCTGACGTCAGGCGGTTTCGGCGTTGCCGTCAGCAACTCCGGCCGGTGGCGCGCGGCTGCGGGCGGCGGCATCATCGGCGCCGGTATTGCGAGCATGCACTATCTCGGCATGTGGGCCCTCGAAGTGCCTGGCCGTGTCACCTGGTCGCCGCAGCTGGTGTTGGTCTCGATCATCCTCGGCATGGTCCTGGGCTACGCTGCACTCGCGGTCGCCCTGGGCCGCAAGGACAAATGGGGGACCTTCGTCGCGGCGCTGCTGCTGACGCTCGCCATCGTGTCGCATCATTTCACGGCCATGGGGGCCGTGCAGATCGTTCCAGACCCGACGCTGAACAGCGATGCCTTGTCGCTTTCGCCGGCCTTCCTCGCCGTGGCAATTGCGGGTGTGGCTCTGTCGGTGCTCGGGATGAGCCTTGTCGGCGTGCTGGCGGATCGCCGGCTTGCGACCCGAACCAGCCGGTTCGAGGAAATCATCCGCGAGCTTTCGCTCGCCAGGCAACAGGTGGAAGATTCGCAAAAGGAAATCCACGACCAGAAGATCAGGCTGGACACGGCCATCAACAACATGGTCGAGGCCCTGTGCATGTTCGATGCGGAGAAGCGACTTGTCGTCAGCAACGAGCGTTATGCCCAACTCTATCGGCTGCCGCCGGAACTGCTGAGAACGGGGACGCCGCACGCGGACATCATCAGGCATCGTATTGTGAATGGCCTCCTCAAGGGCGACTCCAGCGAGGGCGCTGCCGGGCAATTCATCTCGAAATTGGCCGCGTTGCCGTTCGATGCAGTCTCGAGCAGGATCGACGAGTTCGCCGATGGACGGCTGATCTGCGTGACGCGACAGCCAATGGCCGGCGGCGGGTGGGTGGCCACGCATCTCGATGTCACCGAGCAACGCCGGTCCGAGGCCAAGATCACTCATATGGCGCAGCACGATGCGTTGACCGATCTGCCAAATCGCGTGCTGCTCAGGGAGCGGATGGAACACGCCATTGCGGTTACGCGCAATGGCGGTGTTGATCTGGCCGTGCTCATGCTCGATCTCGATCGCTTCAAGGAAGTCAACGACACGCTTGGACATCCGGCCGGTGACTCCCTGCTGCGCGCCGTCGCCGCGCGGCTGCGCGAATGCACCACGGAAACCGCGTTGATCGCCCGGCTGGGCGGCGACGAGTTCGCGGTGATCGACTACGTGACCAACCCGGCCRTGGAGGCCGCGACCCTCGCCGAGAAAATCAGAAAGGCGCTCTGCGAACCCTTCGATCTCGGCGATCACCAGGTCACGGTGGGCACCAGCATCGGCATTGCCATCGCGCCGCGCGATGGCAACGATTCCGACGTGATCATGAAGAGCGCTGATCTCGCCCTCTACTCGGCCAAGAGTGGCGGACGCGGTGCATTCCGTTTCTTCGAGCCGGAACTCGACAAGCTCATGCATGCGCGACGCAATCTGGAGCGCGACATGCGGGATGCGCTTGCCGGCCTTCAATTCGAGCTCCACTACCAGCCATTCGTCGATGCCGCGACCGGCAGGACCAGCGGCTTCGAGGCCTTGCTGCGCTGGCATCACCCGCAGCGAGGCCTGGTCATGCCCGGCGAATTCATCCCGCTTGCGGAGGAGACCGGCCTGATCGTGCCGCTGGGAGAATGGGTCTTGAGGGCCGCCTGTGCGGAAGCCGCCAAATGGCCCGCCGATATCAGGATCGCGGTCAACCTGTCGCCCGCTCAATTCAGGAGCAAGGAGCTTGTCCCGGTCATCATCAGCGCGCTGGCGAGCTCGGGCGTTGCGCCGCACAGGCTCGAGCTCGAGGTGACCGAGACGGTGATCATGCACGACAGCGAAGCGGTGTTCGCAGTGCTCGGTCAACTGCACGAGCTCGGCGTGCGAATCGCCCTGGACGATTTCGGCACCGGCTATTCGTCGCTGAGCTTTCTGCAACGATTTTCATTCGACAAGATCAAGATCGACCGCAGTTTCGTCAACGACCTGTCCAGCGCGAGCGCGGAGGCGCACCATCTCGCGCGAGCAGTTGTTCGTTTCGCAGTCAGCCTCGGCAAGACGACGACCGCCGAAGGCGTCGAAACGAAGGCGCAGCTGGACATCCTCCGTGAAGAGGGCTGCATCGAAACCCAAGGCTATTATTTCAGCCGGCCGATGCCTGCATCCGGCATCGCCAAAATGCTGCGGCGGGGTCCCGGAGCGGTCGTCTGCGCCGCGTGAGCATTCAGGCCGTCACTGCAACGGCGGATCGCCGCTGGTGCGCTTCTTGGCGAGATCCATCTCGGTGACCGCGATCAAAATCTCGGCGCGGGTCTTCAGGTCCGGCGCCTCCAGCATGGCCTGCTTCTCGGCCGGGCCGTAAGGCGACATCATCGCCAGTGCGTTGACCAGCGCCTCATTGGGGGCGCTCTCGACGCCTTCCCAGTCGACCTTGAGGTTGTTGGCCTTCAGGAAATCCGCCAGCGCCACCAGCAGCGCCTCGCGGTTGACTTCGTCCTCGCCCACGCGCGCGGTAAAATCGTCGGCGAAGGTGAAGAAGTCGACCTTGCACTGCCGGTAGGCGGTGAGCACCTCGAGCTCCTCGACCACCTTGAACCGCGCGACCCCGGTGAGCTCGAGGATGTAGCGGCCGTCACCGGATTCGGCGAGCTGTGTGATGCGGCCGACACAGCCGACGCGAAACAGCGCCGGCTTGTCGGAGTTCTTCGGCGAATGCGCGATGTCCGGCTGGATCATGCCGATCAGGCGATGGCCGTCGCGCAAGCAATCGTCGACCATCGCGAGGTAGCGCGGCTCGAAGATGTTGAGCGGCATCTGGCCGCGCGGCAACAGTAGCGCGCCCGGCAGCGGAAACACCGGAATGATCTCCGGAAGGTCGGCGGGCCCGCGATATTCGATGTTGATCGGCATCTGGTCCCCGCTGACGTCGCTAGAGCATGATCCGGACCCGAAGGGCCGCGTTAGCGCAAAGAGTGCAGCGGTTTTCCGACAAGATCATGCTCCGGCAATAACCACGCTCCAGCAATCATCACGCCTACGAAAACAGGATCGTCGACAAGCGCTTGCGTCCCTCGATCGTCGCTTCGTCCGTGCTGCCCCAGGCCTCGAAGAACTGCACGAGCTGCTTGCGGGCGCCGTCGTCGTTCCATTTGCGGTCGCGCTTGACGATCGCGAGCAGCTGCTCGGTCGCCGCCACCCGGTTGCCCTGCGCGTTGAGCGCGGTCGCAAGGTCAAATCGCGCCTGATGATCGAGCGGGTTTGCGGCGACTTTCTGTTCCAGCTCGGCGACGGGCCCGAGCGATTGCGCCTGCTCGGCGAGGTCGATCGCGGTCTGCACGGCCTTGACCGCGGGGTCGTTGCGCTTGGATTCCGGCACCATGGCCAGCGTCTGCTTGGCCTGCTCCATCGCACCCGAGACGGCGTAGCACTTCGCGAGCCCGGCCAGCGCTGCGATGTTGGTCGAATCGTGCTGGAGCACCTCGGCATAGATCTGCGCCGCCGCCGCAGCGTCGCCCTCGGCGAGCACGGCCTCGGCCTCCTGCAGGATCTCGGCGATGTTGACCTCGCCCGGCGCGGTCACGCCCTTGGTCAGCTTTTCGATGAAGGCGTTGAGCTGGCTCTCCGGCACCGCGCCCATGAAGCCGTCGGCGGGCTGGCCGTTGACGAAGGCGATCACGGCCGGAATCGACTGGATGCCCATCTGGCCCGGGATCGCTGGGTGCTGGTCGATGTTCATCTTGACCAGCTTGACCTTGCCCTTGGCGGCCTTGACCGCCTTTTCCAGCACGGGCGTGAGCTGCTTGCAGGGGCCGCACCACTCCGCCCAGAAGTCGATCAGAACCGGCTGGCGCTTCGATTCCTCGATGACGTCCTTCACGAAGGTCTGGGTGGTGGTGTCCTTGATCAGATCGGCCGCAGCCGGGCCAGCCGCTCCGTTACCCTGGTCGATGATCGTCACGGGATCCCCTCGTCTGATGTCTGGAATGGCGGGTCTTTAGCACGTCGCCAATTCATATGCTTCGCTGTCGGCCCCTAAAATTGGGCCGGGACGGCCGAATTTCAATCCATGGCAACCGATTCGGCGGTTCAAGGGCATTTTCGGCCGATTTGGCCGGGATCGGGGTCCATATGGGGCGCTGGAAGCGAATCTATCCCGCCGGTAGCTGTTGCATTCGCCGTCCGCTTTTGGCATACGACAGCCGTTGCCGGGCGCGTCACGCGGCCGACACAGGATGCGGGTGTAGCTCAGTGGTAGAGCACGACCTTGCCAAGGTCGGGGTCGAGGGTTCGAGCCCCTTCGCCCGCTCCAATTTTTCCCCAAGCATCCAAAATCCCGTAAGCGCAATTCGCTTCGGCTTGCCTTGAGCAAGCGCTGCGGATCAGGGAATCAATCCCGAGATGCGGTAGGCCTCGATGGTACGATCGTAGATCGAGATGTCGTTGCGACCGCGCGCAATCAGCTGCGCGCCCGCGATCGCGGCATAGATCGCCATCGCGCGCTCGTTCCTCTCCTCTTCGCTGGAGGATGGCTTGATGGTTGCGAGCACACGCGCGATCCACCCGATATTCATGCGCGGAAAACGATCAATCTCGCGCCTCACCTCTTCCGGAAGATCGTCGAGCTCGGCGCTCATGACGCCGCTCAGGCACATGCGATTGCCGTTGGCCAGCGCGGCACGAAAGATCTCGACGTAGCGGTCGAAGCACGCATGCGGATCGGGTGCTGTCGCGAGAATCTCCTCCAGATAGGCGGCCCCCTCCTCGGTGTAGCGCCGGGCCAACGCCACTCCGAGATCGCCCTTGGTCGGGAAGTGATAGTGCACGCTGGCACTCTTGATCCCCACCTCCTTGGCCAGCTCGCGAAAGCTCAGCGCGGTGTACCCGCGTGCCTGCACGGTCGCCCGGGCAGCCGCCAGGACGGCCTCTCGCATGTCGGTTTTGGTCTTTGCCATCGATTTCGTTACCTATCGATCGATAGATAGCCGTTGACGGCTGGGATGAGAAGGGGGTACGGGTACCACGCGTGCCTATCTATCGATAGACAGTTAAAAAGGTGCCAAATGAGAATCTATGATCGTCCAGGCTTTCCAAATCCCACCCGCATCCGCATCGTGCTTGCGGAAAAGCAGATCGACTCCAAGGTCGAGTTTGTCTCGGTCGACCTCATCGGGGCCGAGCACAAGAGCCCTGCGTTCCTGCAGAAGAACCCATCCGGCGTCCTGCCCGTGCTTGAACTCGACGACGGCACCTTCATCTCGGAATCCACGGCCATCACCGAATATCTCGATCATCTGGACGGCCGCCCGAGGCTGACGGGCACGACGCCGAAACAGAGAGGGCTGATCCATATGATGCAGCGGCGCGCGGAGGCCGAACTGATCGATCCGGTCGGCGAGTACTTCCATCATGCGACACCCGGYCTCGGCCCCAAGCTTCAGGCCTTCAAGAGCCTCGATTGGCACGGCCGCGCCGAGTGGGGACGGCGGCAAGGCGATCGCGCGCGCGCCGGGATGAGCTATTTCAACAGCGTGTTGGAGCGGCAGCCCTACGTCGCCGGAGACTCGTTCTCGATGGCGGACATTACCGTATTTGCCGGTCTGCTGTTCGCCGACGCCGCCGGCCTTACACCTCCCGACAACTCCTCCGCACTCATGGCGTGGCGCTCGCGAATCGCCGATCTGCCGAGCGTAAAGCATCGCAGTGGCCAGGCGTTTCTCGCCGACGATGCGCGCCGCCTCGGCCTGTGATTGACGGCAAGCCCTTCCGGGCCCAAACGGTTGCCGGATGGGAGGTGACGCGAGGCAGGCTGGAGCAGTTCAGTTTCGTCTCGCGCATCGCGGAAGATCAATCCCGGAGGAGCAATGACAATCCTGGTCACCGGCAGCGCCGGCCACCTCGGGGAGGCTATTCTCCGCACGCTTCGCGGGCGCGGTTCGCCCGTGCGCGGTGTCGATCTGAAGCCATCGCCCTTCACCGCTGCCGCTGGCTCGATCGTCGACCCAAGCTTCGTGCGGCGCCAGATGGAAGGCGTCAGCGCCATCATCCACACTGCGACGCTGCACAAGCCGCATGTGGCGACCCACGGCAAGCAGGATTTTGTCGACACCAACGTCACCGGCACGCTCAACCTGCTTGAGGCGGCCGCGGCTGCCGGGGTGAAGAGCTTCGTCTTCACCAGCACCACCAGCGCATTCGGCTCGCAGCTGCGGCCGGAGGCGGGACAGGCCGCCGTGTGGGTCACCGAGGATCTGCCGTCGGTGCCGAAGAACATCTACGGCACGACCAAGCTGATGGCGGAGAATCTGTGCGAGCTGTTCTTTCGCGAACATGGTCTGCCGGTCATGATCTTGCGAACCTCGCGCTTCTTTCCGGAGGACGACGACGATCCCACGATGCGGGCTGCCTACGCGCTGGAGAACGCGCAGGCCAACGAGCTGCTCTATCGCCGTCTGGATATAGCGGACGCGGTGAGCGCCCATCTTCTTGCCGTCGAGCGCGCGCCGAAGGTCGGCTTCGGTCGCTACATCGTCTCCGCCACGAGTCCCTTCGAGCCGGGCCATCTCGCCGCGCTTGCGCRCGACGCGGCCAGTGTCGTGCGCGAGCTCTATCCGGATTGCGCGGAGCTCTACGCCGCGCGCGGCTGGCGCC
>NZ_JBFULT010000020.1:0-31849 GCF_054049755.1 Bradyrhizobium sp. P5_C11_2 | reverse complement strand
CATCCGGGCTACGGGAGATAGACCGTCCTCTCACTTCACCTTCAGCGACAGCTCCGTGCCGCCCTTGAGCGGCAGCGTCATCGAGACGAAGCCGATCATTCATTTCCTTTGCAGTCCGTCACTTCCCGAGAATTTCCGCTGCGGCGCGGTCCAGGATCGCAGCGATACGGCGCGCTTCGGCGGAATCGCAGCCGTGCTTGCTGCGCAGCGCGCGCTTGAGATTGTGGCGAGCCCGGTGCAGTTCGTCGGAGGCATCCGCGTCGAGATCGCCGATTCCGGCAAAGGCCTCGCGCACCTCGTCCATGCGGCGCCCGATCCGCGACAGCGCCTGAAGGATCGCGTCCGCGGTCGCACGCTGCTCGGCGAGATGCGCCTCGCCCTGCGGGGTGATGCTGTAGAGCTTGCGGCCGCCATCCTGTTCGACGCTGCTGTGGCCGACCTCTTCCAGATAGGTGAGTGCCGGATAGATCACGCCGGGGCTCGGCGTGTAAAAGCCGTCCGAACGCTCCTCGATGATCTTGATCAGCTCGTAGCCATGCGCCGGATTCTCGGCGAGCAGCGCCAGGATCACGAGCTGGAGGTCCTGCGAGGACAGCCGCCGCGCGCCCGGAAAATCACCGCCACCGCCGCGCCCGAAAAAGCCATGCCCGCCGCGGCCGAAGCGATGCCCGCCATGACGGCCCATGGCGAATGCGAAACGGAATTCCCGGTCGTCTCTGCCGTGTCGATTGTGATGCTTGTCTCGAAACATATCGTACGTCTCCTCTTTAGATATATCGTAAGATATATTTTCCGATGAGAAGCGCAAGCCACGAGACCGTGATTGCTGCTCGCGACCTCAGTTGGGCGACGAAATCAGGTCGATAGCTTGACATCCCGCTGATATGTCGCTGGTATGTCAGTTATGCCCATGGCCTCCCTCGACCGCGACCGCGCCTATGCCCTGCTCCGCGACCTCGTCATCTCCGGCGAGTTCGCCCCCGACGAACCGCTCTCCGAACGCAGCCTGTCGACCAGGCTGGCGCTCGGGCGCACGCCGGTCCGCGAGGCGTTGAGGGCGCTCGCCAAGGACGGCCTGCTCACCATTCATCCGATGCGCGGCACCTTCGTGCGGCAAATGTCGTTCGACGATCTGCGCGAAATTCACGAATTGCGGCTCGCGCTCGAAGGCATGGCGGCCTATCTCGCCGCAACGCGGGGCCCGACCGAGCCGCTGCGACATTGCGCGGAAGAGCTGCGCAGGATCTCCGCGGCCACGACCCTCGATGTCGAAGAGGCGCAGCAGGTCGGCTGGGCCTTCCACGACGAACTGTTCCGCGCCACCGGCAACGGCCGGCTGGCGCAGGCCTACGACAATCTGCGCGCCCAGAGCGGCCTCGCCCTTCAGAAGATGCGGCAATACAGCGTCGAGCGCACGCGCCAGGCGGTCAGCGAGCATCTCGACATCTACGCGGCCGTCGAAGCCCACGACCCCGATACCGCGCAGCAGCGCATGTGGCGGCATCTCGCGTCCGCCTTCGAGGCGCGCCTCACGGCGCTCGGCGCCATTCGCACGCAATATCCCGGACAAGGAGACCATCACGCATGATCTGGCGATTGATCCGGCTGCCGTTCGCGCTGCCGCTCGTGTTTCAGATGCTGATCGGGCTCGGCTTCGGCCTTTGCGCCGGATTGCTCTGGCCCGATTTCGGCGCAAGCCTGCGCCCGATCGGCACCGCCTTCGTCGAAGCGGTGAAGATGATCGTCATTCCCGTCGTCTTCGCCTCCGTCACGCTCGGCATCTACCGGATGGGCAGCGAGCTGAAAGTTCTCGGGCGCGTCGCCGCGATCAGCCTCGGCTATTTCTACCTCGCCACCGTGATCTCGATCCTGATCGGCCTGCTGCTCAACGCCGCCTTCCATCCCGGCGCCGGCGCCCCGCTGGCTGCAACCGGCAAGCTGCCGCAGAATCTTGCGGTGTCGGTCGACTGGATCAAGTTCTTCATGGACATGATCCCCTCCAACATCGTCGCGGCGATGGCCGAGCAGAAGATTTTGCCGACGCTCGTCTTCGCCATTCTCTTTGGTCTGGCACTGGCCTCGGTCGGCAAGGTCGGCGAACCCATGATCGCCGTGCTCGAGGCGGTGATCGCGGCGATGTTCAAGATCACCAGATGGATCACCAACCTCGCGCCGATCGCCATCTTCGCGGTGATGGCGTGGCTGTTCGCAACCCAAGGCCTCGCCACCGTGATCGCGCTCGCAAAGCTCGTCGGCGTGATGTATCTCGGCCTCGCGATCATGGTCCTGATCTTCTGGCTGATGCTGCTCGCGATTGGCGAGAAGCCGCTTGCCGTCACCAAGGCAGTGATGGAGCCGATGATCCTGGCCTTCTCCACCCGCTCCTCGGAGGTGACGCTGCCGCTGCACATGGAGAAGCTGCGGGCGATGGGGACATCCGAGCGCATCGTCTCGGTGGTGCTGCCGCTTGGCTATGCCTTCAACCGCGACGGCGCCATCATGTATTTCGCGCTCGCCGTCACCTTCCTCGCCGAGGCCTATGGCGTGCCGCTGACCTGGTCGACGCTGTTCACCATCGTGATGGTCACGACCATCGCGAGCAAGGGCAGCGCCAATGTTCCCTCCGGCGGGCTTGTCGCCATCGCCATGGTGCTGTCGGCGATCGGGCTGCCGATCGAGGCGCTGGCGGTCATTGCCGGCGTCGACGCCTTCCTCGACATGGGCCGCACCGCGATCAACGTGTTCGGCAACACGGTTGCGGTGAAGCTGGTCGAGCGGTTTGCCGGCGACGTCGTGGCGGATGAGGCCGAGCCGGCCGCAGCCGGCCTGCAAATGCAGGACGCCTGATGGCCGCGCAGGACAGCCGCAGCGACGGCATCGTCGATTTGCGCAGCGACACCGTCACGCTTCCGACGGCGGCGATGCTGGAGCGCATGCAGCGCGCTCCGCTCGGCGACGACGGCCGCGAGGGCGATCCCACCGTTCGCGAGCTCGAAGCACGCAGTGCCGCGTTGACGGGCAAGGAGGCAGCCCTGTTCGTGCCGAGCGGCACCATGGGCAATCTGCTGGCGATGTTCGTCCATGCCGAGCCCGGCGCGATCATCCTCGCCGATGGCGGAGCGCATCTCCTCAACTCGGAGATCGGCAGCGTCACCCGGATCGCTGGACTGGTGCCGGCGCCGGTGCCGGGCCACCAAGGCGCGATGGATGAAGCCGCGCTCGAAGCGACAATCCGGGCCTCCAGYGCTTCCGGCCGGCCCGGCCTGATTGCGATGGAGACGACGCATAACGGGGCCGGCGGCGCCGTATTGCCACTCTCGCACATGGCGCGGATCCATGCGCTCGGGCGGGCCAACGGAATCCCCGTGCATCTCGACGGCGCACGCCTGTTCAATGCATCCGTCGCGCTCGGCGTGCCGGCGGCACGCATCGCCCAGCATGCCGACAGCGCGATGTTCTGCGTGTCCAAGGGCCTGAGCGCGCCGGTCGGCAGCCTGCTCTGCGGCTCCAGCGATATCATCGCGAAGGCGCGCGGCTTGCGCAAGTTCATCGGCGGCACCATGCGCCAGGCCGGTGTCGTCGCGGCCGCGGGCCTCGTGGCGCTTGAGACGATGATCGAACGGTTGCGAGACGATCATGCGCGGGCGAAGCGGCTCGCCGCCGCGCTGACCTGGCTCGACCCGGCGCTCGCCGAGCCCGATCACGTGCAAACCAACATCCTGCGCCTCGACGTCTCGGCAAGCCCGCGCGACGCCGCCGCATGGGCCGACGGCATGAAGCAGCGCGGCATTCTGGTGCAGGCGAGCGGCCCGGCGCAGCTCCGGCTCGTCACCCATCGTCACATCGACGACGTGGCGGTCGATCGCACCATCGCCGCCTTCGCCGCGCTCGGTCGCTAGGGCGCGGGCGTTGCAAGCTCCGCGCGCCGTGCTATCGCTCGCGCCATGACGCCAAGAACCTTTGAAGCACGCTGTCTTCGTCTTCCCGCCGTCACCAAGGTGGTGCAGTGGGAGGGCACCTCCGTGTTCAAGGTCGGCGGCAAGATGTTCGCGCTCAGCGGCGGCTTCGCTGCGGGGTCGGGCGGCTACATGTTCAAGACCTCTGACATGGCCTATGCGATGCTGATCGAGCACGGCATGGCGCGGCCGGCGCCGTATCTGGCGCGCGCCAAATGGGTGCAGCTCGTCAGCAACGATGCCCTGCCCGATGCCGAGCTCGCGGGCTATCTGGCGCAGGCCCATGCGTTGGTGGTCGCAAAGCTGACGCGGAAGACCCGCAAGGAACTTGGCCTCGACTCTCCGGAGGGGCGACCGGCATAACGATCACCGCGTGCAGCCAACCGGCCACTCGCGGCGACATTGAGCTTTCATCCGTCCCCGATATACTGCCTGCTCTGGATTCGATTTGGGACATCGGCGTGGCGATTGATCTGAAGGCGGTCGAGCAACTCGCTACCGATCAATCCTCGCTCAAGGCGGCCGCCGGGCTTGCCAAGCCTGCCAAATGGTCCGGGGTCGGCGGAAGCCGGGACGGCGCTCTGATTTGGGGTGAATGCGCGGGTTCCGGCGCGAATCCCTACCGGGTGATGGCCGACCTCCGCGACCTCGGCAACAAGTGCACCTGTCCGTCGCGCAAATTTCCCTGCAAGCACGTGCTCGGCCTGTTGTGGCTGAACGCGGAAGCGATCGTGCCGTTCGCGCCCGCCGACACGCCGGCCTGGGTCAGCGATTGGCTGGGTCGCCGGCGCGGCGCATCCGCGGCGAAGCCGGCAGGCAATGCCGCACCGAGCAACGAGAAAGACTTGCGCGCCGCACGCGCCGTCGAACCGGAAACCGCCGAGGATCCGAAGGATGCGGCACGGCGGGAGGCCCAGGCAGCCAGGCGAAACGAGGAAACCGAGCGCCCCATCCTCGATGCGATGGATGCGCTCGAGCAATGGATTGGCGATCAGCTCCGCATGGGATTGTCAGGCTTCATCGACGATGCCACGGCACGATGCCGGCGGATCGCGGCGCGGCTGGTCGATGGCAAGGCCGCGGTGCTCGCCGGTCGGATCGACGAATTGCCGGCCCGTCTCCTCGCGCTTCCGGCAGGCGACCGGCCGCGCGGCGCAGTCGTCGAGCTCGGCAAGCTCGTGCTGCTCGCGCGCGCCTTCCGCGCCGCGCCGCGCGATGCCGAGACAAGGCGCGCCATCGCGACATCGGAAACCCGCGAGACGGTGCTGGCCGATCCGCAAGCGCTGCGGATCGAGGCGCGCTGGGAGGTGCTCGCCGAGCAGGTACAGACGCGCCGCGACGGGCTGGTGTCACAGACTACGTGGCTGCTCAATCTTGCCGCGGCCAGGCCGCGCTTCGCCATGCTGCTCGACTTCTTCCCTGCAAGCGCCGGACGGCGCGGCTCGGTCTTCACGCCCGGCGAGCGCTTCCACGGCGAGCTCGTCTTCTACCCGTCGCAACAGCCGCTGCGCGCCTTGCTGCTACGGCGCGACGCCGCGGAAGAGACGCCGGTTCTCAAATGGCCCGCGCCGGATGAAACGCTCTCCGACGCGTTGACGCGGCCGCTGCTGGCCGAGCCGTGGACGATCGACGTTCCCCTGCTGCTGCCACAGGGGCGGATCGCGCGCGACGACGCAGGACATGCGTGGTGGCGATCTGGCGACGGCACCGCCAAATTGCCGGTCGCCAACAACGCGGAGGGCCTGCTTTGCGGCACCGATCTCACGCGCACCGCCGCGATCTGGTCGGGCAGCCGGCTCACGATCCTTGCCGCGCAGACCCCCTGGGGACGGATCGGCAGTCATGACTGATGCGGTCAAGGCCGATACGATCTACGACGCGATGGGCGCGGTGCTGACGCGCTGGACCATGGGATCGGCGGCCGCGCCAGCAGCCTCGTTCTGGCGCGCCGAGCTTGGCGACGATCCCGCCGAGGCGGAGTTGCGGCTGCTCGCTTTGTCGGGCCAGTTCCTCGGCATCGCGGTGACGGCAGAGCCAGCCTCGGCGCTCCGCGTCCTGCCCGACATTCCCGCGCTCGCATTGCCGACATTGCCCGAGGCCCTGCGTCCGCTGGCGTGCCGCATCCTGGCGGCGAAGAGGCAGACGCAGGTCAAGACCGAACTCGTCCACTTCCTCGCGGCCCGCGGCTGGGCGATGCATCCCGCCGACTGGATGCCCGAGGCCGGCGATGATGATGTGCCCGATGTCTATGCGGCATGGCGCGACTGGGCAGAGATTGCAGCGTCCAACACCCCCGCGCGGCAGCAGACGAACGACCGGATTACCGCCGACAATTGGGAGGACTTCTGGCCGGCCGCGCGCAAAGCGACGCTGGCCGAGCTGAGGCGGCGCGATCCATCCACAGCACGCGCTGTGCTCGAGGCAAAGCTCGGCGGCGAGAATGCCGAGGCGCGATTGCGCCTGCTGTCGCTGCTGTCGGAGCGGCTGTCCGATGACGATATCCCCTTCCTCGAAGGCGTTGCGCAGGACGACCGCGCGCCCAAGGTCAAGGCGCTTGCGGCCTCACTGCTCGCACGTCTCGGCCGCGGCCCTGCGATCGGGGAGGATGCCGCCGAGCTCGCCGGCTTTTTCTCGGTGAAGACCAAGGGGCTGTTGCGCCGCTCGCGCGTCATCCAGGCCGAACCAGCCAAGACGCCGGCGCAATGGCAACGCCGCAAGGCGCTGTTCGATAGCGCCGACCTCGCGTCGTTTTCGGGCGCGCTCGGCGTGACGCAGCAGGAGCTGATTGCCGCCTGGGACTGGAACGTGGACCAGGCTGCCGATCTGGCGCTGGTCAACCTGATCGTGACGACTGGAACCGATGCGCAGGTCACGCAAGCGGCGGACATCATCAGCGAACGCGATGCGACCGGACTCGTGGTGACGCTGGCTCCGCGGCTTGCGCCTGCCGCGCGCGCAGAGCATGCCGGGGCAGCTTTGAACGCACACGGCATCCGCTTCGAACTGGCGCAGCTGATGGCGGGACCGGCGGCGCGGCTTAACAATCCGCTGTCCGCGCCTGCAGGCAAGGCGTTGCTTGCCGCGCTCCAGCGCGACGATGCAAAGCCTTCCGACCAGGCCGCAGAACTCCATGCGCTGGGCCTCATCGCCTCGCGCGAGGGCGCGCGACGATCGCTGGAACGCCTGACCGGCGCGGGCCTGGTGCAGGGCGACCCGCGCCTCGACATGCTGCGGCTCAACGCCGCTTTGGACGACAAGGGAGCGAAGCCATGAGCGAGAAACTGCGGTTGCCCGCCGAGGAGACCTATGCGGCCGAGCTGAAGGCGCTTGCCGCGGGCGATCAGCATCGCCCGCCGGGCTGGGCGCTCGCCCCACGTCAGGTCGTGACCTATCTGATGGGCGGAAAGGCAGCCGACGGCACGACGATCACGCCGAAATATGTCGGCGACAGGCGCCTGATCGAAACCGCCGTTGCGACCCTTGCGACCGATCGCGCGCTGTTGCTGCTCGGCGTGCCCGGCACGGCCAAGTCGTGGGTCTCCGAGCATCTCGCCGCGGGCATCACCGGCGACTCGACGCTCGTGATCCAGTGCACGGCGGGAACCGACGAGAACCAGATCCGCTACGGCTGGAATTACGCCCAGTTGCTCGCGCACGGGCCGAGCCGCGACGCGCTGGTTCCGACCCCGCTGATGCGCGCGATGGAAGGCGGCAAGCTCTGCCGCTTCGAGGAGCTGACGCGGATGGGCAGCGACGTGCAGGACACTCTGATCACGGTACTGTCCGAAAAGATGATGCCGGTCCCGGAACTCAACACCGCTATCTATGCGCAGCGCGGCTTCAACATCATCGCGACCGCCAACAACCGCGACAAGGGCGTCAACGAATTGTCCTCCGCGCTCAAGCGCCGCTTCAACGTCGTCGTGCTGCCGTTGCCTGACAACGCCGAGGAAGAAGTCGCGATCATCGTCAAGCGCGTCGGCGAGATGGCGCAGAACCTCGACCTGCCGGCGCCGAAGAACGTCGCCGACGAAGTGGCGCGGGTGGTCTCGATCTTCCGCGAGCTGCGCTCGGGCTCGACCGAAGATGGCAAGGTCGCCCTGAAGTCGCCGTCGGGCGGGCTATCGACGGCCGAAGCGATCGCAGTGATGATCGGCGGGATCAGCCAGGCGACTTTCTTCAACGACGGCAAGCTGACGCCGGAAACGCTCGCCAGCAACATGATCGGCGCGGTCGTGAAGGATCCGGTGCAGGATACTGCCGTGCTTGGCGAATATCTGGAGACGGTGCTGAAGAAGAAGCGCGGCTTCGAAGGCTATTATGCCTCGCTGACCGATCGGATCTGAGACAGGGACGGGCCAGATGGCAGGCCAGATCTCACTGTTCGGCATCCGGCATCACGGGCCGGGATCGGCACGGCGGCTTTTGGAGGCGCTCGACGCGCTCAAACCTGCCGCAGTGCTGATCGAGGGGCCTGCGGACGCATCGGAGCTGTTGCCGATGCTCGCCGATCCCGACATGGTGACGCCCGTGGCGCTGCTCGCTTACGCCGAGGACAATCCGGCGAACGCCAGCTTCTTTCCCTTTACCGACTATTCGCCGGAATATCAGGCCGCGTGCTGGGCGGTGCGCCACGGCGCGACCTTGCGCTTCATCGACCTGCCGGCATCGGATCGGCTGGGCGCCACTGCCGGCGACATCGCGGCGGAAAGCGCGGCAAGGTCGGAGGACGATCCGGTGAGTCGCGATCCGATCGGCGCGCTCGCGACGGCAGCCGGCTATGACGATGGCGAGTCCTGGTGGTCCGACGTCATCGAGGAGAATCCTGCGACGGGCCCGGTGTTCGCAGCCGTCGCCGACGCAATGACGGCGCTGCGCGCCGAAGCCAAGCCGCTGTCGGCGCGCGAGGCCGCGCGCGAAGCGCATATGCGGATCGAGATCGCGAAGGCGGTGAAGGAATGCGATGGCGCCGTCGCGGTCGTCTGCGGCGCCTGGCACGTGCCCGCGCTCGCCGAGCGGCGCAGCCTTGCCGCGGATCGCGAACTGCTCAAGGGCCGGCCGAAGGCGAAGATCAAGGCGACCTGGGCGCCATGGACCGCGCCGCGGCTGTCGCGCGCGAGCGGCTATGGCGCGGGCGTGGTCGCGCCCGGCTGGTGCACGCATCTCTGGGAGACGCGCGACGGCGACCGCGCAACCCTGTGGCTTGCAAAGGTGACGCGCACGCTACGCGATCGCGGCCATTTCGTCTCGACGGCCTCGGTGATCGAGGCGCAGCGGCTCGGCACCGCGCTCGCAGCGCTGCGCGACCGGCCCTCGCCCGGCTTCGAGGAGCTGCGCGAGGCGGCAATCGCCTGCCTGTGCAATGGCGAACGTGCGGTGTGGAACGATGTCGCCGCCGAACTCCTGATCGGCGCAGGCGTTGGATCTATACCGCCGGCGACGCCGCTCGCGCCGCTGCTCGAGGACCTGCAGCGCCAGCAGAAGGCGACGCGGCTCAAGCCGGAAGCGCTGGAGCGGCCGCTGACGCTCGATCTGCGCAGCGAAAGCGGGCTGATGCGCTCGACGCTGCTGCACCGGCTCAATGCGCTCGACGTGCCCTGGGGGCGGATGCTGGACGCCGGGCGCAGCCGCGGCACGTTTCGCGAGAACTGGCAGCTGCGCTGGGAGCCGGAATTCGCCGTACGGCTTGTCGAAAATCTGCTCTATGGCTCAACCATCGCGGAAGCCGCCGCCGGCCGCCTGATCGAGGCGATGGACAAGGAGGCGGAGCTCGGCGAGCTGGCGAGCCTCGTGCGTAGCGCCATGATCGCCGATCTGCCGCGCGCCACGGAACGCGGCATCGCGGCACTGGAGACGAAGGCGGCGCTCACCAGCGATGGCCACGCCCTGCTCGGCGCGCTGCCGCCGATGGCCGATATCCTGCGCTATGGCGAGGCGCGCGCCGGCACGGTCGAGCATCTTGCGGCGCTGATGCCGCGCATCGTGGTACAGGCAGCCCTTGCCCTGCCCTATGCCGCGCGCAATCTCGACGCTCCTGCAGCAGCCAAGCTGCGCGGCGCGATCCTAGCGGCCGATGCCGCGATCCAGCTCGCGCTGCTCGACACCGATGTCGTCGCCAAATGGCGCGACGCACTGACAACCCTGCTGCACGATAGCCAGGCGACCCGGCTGATCGCCGGCACCGCGGCGCGGCTGCTCTATGAGGCCGAGCTGCTCGCCGCCGATCACGCGGCGGATCTGCTGGCGCGGATGCTTTCGCCCGGCACGCCGGTCGCGGAAGCGGCCGGCTTCTTCGAAGGCTTCTTCGAGGGCGCAGGCCAGCGGCTGATCCATGATGCGGCGTTGCGCAGCGCGGTGGATGCCTGGTTGATGGCGCTGGACGAGGAGGCCTTCACCGCCAGCCTGCCACTGTTCCGTCGCGTGTTCTCGGCGCTCGACCGCACCGAGCGCAGGCGCCTGATGGATGCGTTGTTCGCGCGCAGCCCGAACGGCGCGAAGGGATACCGGCTGATCGCGGACGCGGACGCGATCTGGCCGATGCACCAGGCACGCGTGATCGAACTCCTCAGATCGGGAGCGGCGCGATGAGCGAGACCGACGAACGCGGCCGCCGCTGGACGCTTGCCCTCGGTGCCGACGCCGAAGACAGCGAGAACGGCCCTGCTCTGTCCGCCAGCGACCGCCGCATGTCCGAAGCCTTGACGGCGCTCTATGGCAACAGCGACGACGCGCCGAAGAAGGGCCGCGGCGGCCTCGGCGGCTCGGCGCCGCGCGTCGCAAAATGGCTTGGCGACATCAGGGAGTTCTTCCCCGCGCCGGTGGTGCAGGTGATCCAGAAGGACGCTTTCGAGCGCAAGGGGCTGCGCCAGATGCTGCTCGAGCCCGAATTCCTCGCAACAGTCGAAGCGGATGTAAACCTGATCGCCGATCTGGTCGCACTGCGCGGTGTGATGCCGGAGAAGACCAAGGACACCGCCCGCATCGTGATCGCCAAGGTGGTGGCCGAACTGATGGAGCGGCTCGAGCGGCGCACGGCGGACGCGGTCCGCGGCGCCTTGAACCGCTCGCTGCGCACCAATCGCCCGCGCTTTGCCGATATCGACTGGCCGCGCACCATCAAGGCTAATCTCCGCCACTACCAGGCGGAGCATCGCACCGTGGTGCCCGAACGGCTGATTGGTTTCCTGCGCCAGCAGCGTCGCATCGTCGATCTGGAGGAAGTCATCCTGTGCGTCGACCAGTCGGGATCGATGGCAACCTCCGTCGTCTATGCCTCGATCTTCGCGGCGGTGATGGCCTCGCTGCCGGTGGTCGCGACCAAGCTCGTCTGCTTCGACACCGCGATCGTAGACCTGACCGAGGAGCTCGCAGACCCCGTCGAAGTGCTGTTCGGCGTCCAGCTCGGTGGCGGCACTGACATCAACCGCGCCGTCGCCTATTGCGAGGAGCGCATCGAGCGGCCCGCGAAAGCGCACCTGATCCTGATCACCGATCTCTATGAAGGCGGCGACGCAGACGCGCTGGTCGACCGCCTGGCGCGGCTCGCAACGCGCGGCATCAACGTGATCGTGCTGCTGGCACTGACCGACACCGGCCGCCCGTCCTATAACCCCGCGCTCTCGGCAAGAGTGGCAAACCTCGGCATTCCCGTCTTCGCCTGCACGCCGGACCAGTTTCCGGACCTGATGGCAACTGCACTGAAGCGCGAGGACATTGCCGATTGGGCCGCCGATCAGGACATCAAGCTGATCCGGCCCGAAACCTCGGCGCTTTGAGTCCGGCTAGAGCCTGGCTTCGCCAAAGATGCGGCCGATCCAGTCGAGGAAGACACGCAGGCGCAACGTGAGCTGACGGTTTTGCGGATAGAGCGCCGACAACGGCGTCGGCGACGGCGGATGGTCCGGCAGCACCTCGACCAGCGCACCGCTGGCGAGATCGTCCGCAAAGCGATAGCGCGGCGCCTGAACCAGGCCGAAGCCGAGTCGCGCGAGGTCGGCCATGGTGTCGGAATTGTTCACCCTGATCCGGCTCGGCAGCACGATCTCGCGCAAGGCACCATCGACAGAAAACTCCAGCGGCAGCACGTCGCCGGTCCGCGACGAGATGAAGCCGACCATCTGGTGGCCGTCGAGCGCATCCGGCGTTGCCGGCGTGCCGTGTTTTGCCAGATAGGCCGGGCTTGCCACGGTGATCTCGGCGATCGTGCCGAGGCGGCGCTGGATCATGCCGCTGTCCTCGGGCTGGCCGGCGCGGATGACGCAGTCGACGCCCTCGCGCACGAGATCGACCAGGCGGTCGCCCTGCCCGATCTGCAACTCCAGCAGCGGATGGCGCGCCAGGAATTCCGGCAGCTTGGGCAAGATGAAGGTGCGCGTCAGCAGCGGGTGCGCATCGACGCGCAGCAGGCCGCGCGGCTGCGCATCGCGCATCGCGGCCTCCGCCTCCTCGACCTCCGACAGAATCGCGACGCAGCGCCGATAATATTCCTCGCCGTCGAGCGTCGGGGTGACGTGCCGCGTGGTGCGCTCGAGCAGGCGCACGCCGAGATGCGCCTCGAGGCTCCGCAAGACCTCGCTCGCCGTCGAACGCGGCAGTCCCAGATCGGCCGCGGCGGCGGTAAAGCTGCGCCTTTCGACGAGACGGACGAACAGGCGCATGGTGTCGAAACGATCCATGCCGATTGTTCAACATAGCCGACAGGTGATGGCAAGTGCGGCCGAATGATCCGCGCCGCGCGATCGGTTGTTTGGTGGACAGCGTGTATTTGGCCGTGGATCGCGCTAACCTAAATCCGTGTCGATCCGAAATGCACGCCCGCGCGGATGCCTTGCTGCGGGAACAATGGAGAGAGCCATGACCGAAGCCCCTCACGTCGACTTCAAGTTCGAGATCGCCGTTATCCCCGTCTCCGACGTCGATCGCGCCAAGGCGTTCTACACCAGGCTCGGCTGGCGGCTCGACGCCGACTTTGCCGCGGGCGACGACTGGCGCGTGATCCAGTTCACACCGCCCGGCTCGAACGCCTCGGTGATCTTCGGCAGGAACGTCACGCCCGCGGCGCCGGGCTCGGCGCAGGGGCTGTACCTGATCGTGTCCGACGTCGTGGCTGCTCGCGATGCGCTGTTGGCGCGCGGCGTCGAGGTCGGCGACATCTTCCACGGCGGCGACGTGCACAGCGGCACGGACACGCCGTATATCTCCGGACGGCGGCGCGAATGGGGTCTCGATCCCGCGCGCGGCAGCTACCGCTCATTCGCCTCGTTCAGCGATCCCGACGGCAATGGCTGGCTGCTCCAGGAGATCACGAGCCGCCTGCCCGGACGCGTCGACGCGGACACGACGTTCAACTCGCCGCGCGATCTCGCGGCGGCGCTGCGACGTGCGGCCGCCGCCCATGGCGAGCACGAGAAGCGGACCGGCGGCAAACACGACGACAACTGGCCGGACTGGTACGCCGACTACATCGTCAAGGAGCAGGCCGGCGAAGCGCTGCCGGTGTGAGCGGCGGCTCCGCGGCCGACGAAGCAGCCTCTCCACAACGTGGTGACATGATCATCACCGGCGCGCCGATCCGGCGCGCTTGCGTCGGAAGCGGTCTCGCTTCCGGCCTTTTATCCGGAACGAGCGCCGCGCGTTTCGCTCACCGCTTGTTCTCGCCGTCGCCCTGCGTCGCGCGCAGCAGATTGTCGCGCAGCCGGCTCACGGTCTTCTGCACCACCGGAAAATCATCGCCGAGTCCGGTTGCCTCGATCACGGACCCGCCGAGATCCTGCTCGATCAGCTTTCGCCCCGCCGGCGTCAGGCTCACCCGCACCTGACGCTCGTCGGCGGGATCGCGCTGACGCTTGATGTAGCCGGTCTGCTCCAGCTTCTTCAGGATCGGCGTCAGCGTGTTGGATTCCAGGAACAGCTTTTCGCCGAGCACGCTGACGGTCTGCTCGTCTTCCTCCGACAGCGCGACCATGGCGATGTACTGGGTGTAGGTCAGCCCGACCTTGTCCAGCAGCGGCTTGTAGGCCCGGCCGAAGGCGAGATTGGCCGAATAGACCGCAAAGCACAGGAAATTCGACAGTTTTCGGCCCTGGCCGGCGGCTTTGGGGGGACGGGACACAGGAACCTCCGCAATTCGTGATCTCGCCATCCATATAACTCGTATGCGATTAAATCGGAAGAGCTTGACCGGGCCGGGCGGCAGGGTTATTTCACATCGTATCCGATTAGATCGGACGCGATCAAAATCCAGCCCGAAAGGACACGCCATGTCATCCGCCGCAAAAGTTCTCTTCACTGGCAAGACCCACGTCACCGCCGGCCACGACGGCGCCGCGCGCTCACGGGACGGCCAGCTCGACATCAAGCTGCCGCAGCCGCACCCGGCCGCCGAAAACCTGTTCGCCGCCGCCTGGTCGGCCTGCTACCTCGGCGCAATCGGCCTCGCCGCCGCCCAGCGCAAGGTCAAGCTGCCGAGCGAGCCATCGGTCGACACCGCAATCGACCTGAACAATGCCGGCGGCTCCTTCTTCCTCCGCGCCCGTCTCGACGTCAGCGTTCCCGGCGTCGATCGCGCCGTCGCGCAGGAGCTGATCGAGGCCGCGCATGGCATCTGCCCCTACTCCAAGGCCGTTCACGGCAACATCGAAGTGACCACCACGCTGGTCTGAAGCGCCTCACCCCGACGCGGACCGGCCGGTTATCGGCCGGGCCCGCGCGGTGCCGACCATCACGCGACCACAAGGAGCCGACCATGAGCCATCGTCTGTTGCGAACCGTGCGTGTCCTCGCGAGCGCAGCCGTGCTCGCTGCAAATCTCGTCACCTTGCCGGCGGCGGCGCAGCCGGCCGGCGTCACCCGCACCGACCTCCAGCGCCACGATCTCAGCGCGCCCGGACGCGAGGCCATCCAGGTCCGCGTCGATCTCGCGCCCGGCGTGGCGTTCGGCCGCCACACCCATCCGGGCGAGGAGATCATTTATGTGCTGACCGGCGCGATCGAGTACGAGGTCGAAGGCCGGGCGCCGGTGACGCTGAAGGCCGGCGACGTGCTCTTTATCCCGGCCGGAACGGTCCATGCGGCAAAGAATGTCGGCAACGACACCGCGAGCGAGCTTGCGACCTATATCGTCGAGAAGGACAAGCCGCTGCTAACGTTGAAGTGAGCAGCGCCCCGATTGACTGAAGATTATATCTGACTAAAGTCAGATATATGCTTGACCCCGTTTCCCGCGTCCGCCGCTTCAACCGCGCCGTCACCTCCGCCGTCGGCGCGCTCGATACCTCGTTCCTCGGACGCGGCCGCCCGCTCGGCGCGGCGCGCGTGCTCAACGCGATCGGCCATGGGCGTTCGGATGTGGCCGACATCCGCGACTATCTCGGCCTCGATTCCGGGCTGATGAGCCGCCTTCTGCGCTCGCTCGAGGATGAAGGGCTGATCGAGACGACCGCGCATGACGACGATGCCCGCCGCCGCGTCGCCAGACTGACCCGCGCCGGCCGGCGCGAGTTCAACGCCTACGAGGCGCTGTCGAACGCGCAGGCCGAGGACTTCCTCGCCCAGCATGCACAACGCGAGGCGCTGCTGGCGGCGATGGACCTGATCGCCTCGGCTCTGACCCGCAGCCGCATCACCCTGGATGACACGGATCCGCAGAGCGACGCGGCGCGCTACTGCCTCGGCGAGTACTATGCCGAGCTTGGCCGCCGCTTCAAACAGGGTTTTGACGTCTCGCTGTCGCGCGATCCCGATGCCAAGGACATGCGCCGCCCGCGCGGCACGTTCATCGTCGCGATGTCGGACACGCTGCCGATCGGTTGCGTCGGGCTGAAGGGAACCGATCACGGCTATGCCGAGATCAAGCGGCTGTGGGTCGCGCCAGCCGCACGCGGACTGGGGCTCGGCCGGCGCCTGATGGATGCAGTCGAGAGCGCCGCGCGCGAGCTCGGCATCGCGCTGTTGAGGCTCGACACCAACAGCGCGCTGGCGGAGGCCAGCCAGCTCTACCGCCGCACGGGCTGGAGCGAGATCCCGCGCTTCAACGACGACCCCTACCCGGATTTGTTCTTCGAAAAACGCCTTTGAGCGCGGGCGTCGATTCCCCTGCTGCGGCGTTATGGTCGGAGCCGCAGGAGCATTGCCGTGACAAGGTCCGATCTCGCCGATATCTACCGCAACTACATCGCCTGCCTGAACCGGCAGGACTGGCCGACACTCGGACAGTTCGTTCACGATGACGTCGCCCACAACGCGCGACCGTTCGGACTGGCCGGCTATCGCGCGATGCTTGAGCAGGATTTTCGCGAGATTCCGGACCTGCATTTCAAGATCGAGCTATTGGCATCGGACCCACCCCGGATTGCCTGCCGTCTCAAGTTCGATTGCACGCCGGTCGGAAAATTCCTCGGGCTCGATGTGAACGGCAGACGCGTGTCCTTTTTCGAGAACGTCTTCTACGAATTCCGCGACGCAAAGATCTGGCAGGTCTGGTCCGTGCTCGACAAGGCCGCGATCGAGGCGCAGCTCTAGCGCTGCGCCTCGGATGGCCCTGCTCAAGCCGCCGCAGCCGCCGCCTCGCCTTGCGGCTTCGCAAACGGCCGGAACGTCATCGCCATCAGGAACGCACCGAGGCCCATGGCCCAGGAGCCGATATAAAGCCAGGCGTAGCTCGAGAACGCGTCGTAGATCAGGCCGCCGGCGAGCGGGCCCGTGGCCATGCCGAGGCTGCCGGCCATCGCCGTGCCGCCGATCACCGTGCCCATCATCTTGAGCGGAAAGTTTTCGCGCGCCAGCACCGCATAGAGCGGCATGGTGCCGGCATAGATGAAGCCGAAGATGGCCCCGACCACGTAGAACGTCGCGAGCTGTTGCGCGAAGACATAGCCAAGCGCGCCGAAGGCCTGCAACAGCAGGCCCGAGACCAGCACGCGCTTGGCACCGAAACGGTCGCCCATCAGGCCGAAGGCGATGCGGCCGCCCATGCCGGCAAAACCCTCGATGCTGTAGATCGTCACCGCCGCGATCAGCGGGATGCCGCAGCTCACGGCATAGCTGACGGTGTGGATGATCGGGCCGGAATGGGTGGCGCAGCAGAAGAAATTGGTGGCGAGCAGGATCAGGAATTGCGGCGAGCGCAGCGCCTCGCCCATCGACATCTCGGCCTGCGGCGCGCCCTCGCCCGACGGCGCGGACGGCGCCTGCGCAAGCGCCGGCGGACGGCGCACCAGCAGCGACACCGGGATCATGATGGCGGCGACCACCAGCGCCACGATCTGCATCGAGGTGCGCCAGTCGTGGTTGGAGACGAGCCAGGCCGCGAGCGGCGCCATCGTCATCGGCGCCATGCCCATGCCGGCGGACACCAGCGAGACCGCGAGGCTGCGATGGGTGTCGAACCAGCCGGTCACGGTCGCCATCATCGGCGCGAAAATCGCGGCGCAGGACGCACCGACCAGCAGGCCGAACACGAACTGGAACGCGATGAGCGAGGTCGCATGGCTCGCGGCGAACAGGCTCAGCGCCAACACCAATGATCCCGTCAGCACCACCGGCCGCGGCCCGAACCGGTCCGTGGCCGTGCCCCAGGCCATGCTGGTGCAGGCCATCGCCAGAAAGCCGACCGTCATCGCGCTCGATATGCCGGTCACCGACCAGCCGGTGTCCTTTGCGATCGGCTGCAAGAACACTGGCAGTGAAAACATGCCGCCAATCGCGACGCAGCCCAGCAGGCCGCCGGCGGCGACGATCACCCAGCGATAGTTGGAGGAGTTCATTTTCTTGTCTCCGTCAGTCTGTCCGGCTGAAAGACGAATGGGATCGGATGGAACCGACAGGCCCACCGACGTTCCGTCTTATTTTTTTCTGGTCCGGCTCGGCCTTGCGGTCGACGAAGATACACCTTGGCGGGCTCGCCGGCCGCCGGTCTCGGCCGCTTCCGCATGTCGTTCGCCCCGTCCCAGATTTGCCCCGAGGAACTCGATGAAGCGCTGCGTYTTTGCCGGCAGCAGGCGCGTCTCGGTGATCGCGTAGACGGAGATCGGAGCGGCCTGCCAATGCGGCAGCACGCGACGCAGCCGGCCAGCCGCCAGGTCATCGGCGACGATCGCTTCCGCGAGCAGCGCAATGCCCTGGTCGTGCGCCGCAAGGCGGGCGATCATGCCGACGCTGYTGAGCGTGAAGCGGCCCTTGACCGCGACCTCGACCTTCCTGGTGCCGGCATGGAGCTTCCAGATCGACGCCCGCGGCATGCACAGGCACTGATGCCGCACAAGATCGTCCGGCTGCCTGGGCTCGCCAGCCAGTTCGAGATATTGCGGCGAGGCATAGAGGTAGCCCGGCAAGCGCGCGAGCTGACGCGCAATCAGACCGGAATCGGCGAGCTCCCCCATGCGGATTGCGACATCGAACGGCTCGGCAACGAGATCGACGCGCCGCGGCGTCAGGTCGAACTCAAAGCTGATGCCGGGATAGCGCCGGGCAAATTCAGCGATCAGCGGCGTGAGATAGATCGCGGCAAAATCCACCGGCAGGGAGACGCGGAGCACCCCGCTTGGCTGCGCCACCATCTCGCCGAGTTGCTCGTGCGCCAGCCTCGCCTCCTCGACGATGCGCTTGGAACGCTCGAAGTAGAGCTGGCCGGCCTCGGTCAGCTCGATCCTGCGCGTCGTGCGGTTCAGGAGCCGCAGTCCGATCGCCTTCTCGAGGCCGCTGATCCGGCGCGACAGCGTCGAGTTCGGCACGCCGATCGCTTCGGCCGCGCGCCGGAAGCTTTTGGCCTTCACGACCTCGACGAACAGGCCCATGTCGTTGAGGTGCTCCATGCGGATTGCTCCATTATTGGATCAGTGATTTCAATTTCCCTGTATTTATCCCATTTATGATCTGGCGGACAATGCCCTCAACAATGGAGAGCACACCCATGAGCCCGCTATTCACCCCGGTCGATATCGGCCGCGCCACGCTTCGCAACCGCCTGGTCATGGCGCCGATGACACGCTCGCGCGCCGACAATGCCGGCGTGCCCAGCGACCTGGTGGCGACCTATTACGCCCAGCGCGCCGGCGCCGGCCTGATCGTCAGCGAAGGCGTCTATCCGGCGGCGATGGGCAAGGGCTATCTGCGGACGCCGGGGATCGAGACCGATGCGCAGGTCGCCGCCTGGAAGCGCATCACCGCGGCCGTGCACGCACGCGGCGGCCGCATCTTCATGCAGCTGATGCATTGCGGGCGGATCTCGCACCCGTCGCTGCTGCCCGGCAACGCCCTTCCCGTGGCGCCATCGGCGATCAAGCCGGCCGGCCAATCCTGGACCAATGAGGGCCTCAAGGATTTCGTCACGCCGCGCGCGCTGAGCGTGGGCGAGATCGCCGACGTCGTCGCGAGCTACGGTACCGCGACCCGCCGCGCGCTTGAAGCGGGTTTCGATGGCGTCGAACTGCATGGCGCGACGGGTTACCTGCCCGAGCAGTTCCTCTCCTCCGGCAGCAATACGCGCGACGACCGCTATGGCGGCTCGATCCAGAACCGCGCGCGCTTCGTGCTCGAGGTGCTGGAGGCCATGACGGCGGAAGCCGGCGGCAATCGCGTCGGCATCAAGCTGTCGCCGGAGATGGGATTCAACGACATGTCCGACGCGGCGCCGCAGGAAACCTACACCTATCTCGTCGACCAGCTGCGTGGCTTCGGTCTGGCCTATCTGCACGTGGCCCTGTTCGGCGCCAAGGTCGACTACCACGCGCTGCTGCGACCCCGCTTCGAGGGCGCGTATCTGATCGGCGGCGGCCTCGACAAGGCCACGGCCGAGTCCGCGCTGACGAGCGGGCGCGCCGACGCCGCCGTGTTCGGCGGCGCGTTCCTCGCCAACCCCGACCTGCCCGAACGCCTGCAACAGGACGCGCCGCTCAACGCGCCGGACAGGACGACATTCTACAGCCCGGGCGCGCAGGGCTACACCGACTATCCCCTGCTGAGCGCCACCGAGAACGCATGAGGCGGGCGACCAGCCCGTGAGGAGAGACGTCATGACTTACGAGAAATTCAGCGCCGACAACGCCGCGCTGCTGCTGATCGATCATCAGGTCGGCACCATGAGCTGGGTCAAGTCGATCCCGTTCGAGGAGATGAAGCGGAACGCGCTGATGCTCGCCAAGGTCGCCGGGATCTACAAGCTGCCGGTGGTCCTGACCTCCAGCATGGAGGAGTATGCGCAAGGCCCGCTGCTGGACGAGCTCGCACAGATCCTGCCCAAGGCGTTCGCGGCCCGCGTCAAGCGCATCGGGATCGTCAACGCCATGGACGACGCGAATTTCGCCGCGGCAGTGAAGGCGACCGGCCGCAAGAAGCTGATCATCGCCGGCGTCACCAATGACGTGTGCACGGTATTTCCGGCGCTCAGCCTGGTGCGCGAGGGGTTTGAGGTGCAGGTCGTCGCCGACGCCGGCGGCTCGCCGAGCAAGCTCAGCGACGACATCGCACTGCGCCGGATGGAGCGTGGCGGCGTGACGCTCACGAGCACCAATCAGCTCGTCGCAGAACTCGTCGGCAATTGGACCACGCCTGAAGGAAGCCAGGCGGTGCAGATCATCATGGAGGCGTTCCAGGCCTGAGGGCGCGCCACAGGCCCTGCCCCTTCGGCAGCGACGATCGCCCGCTAATTCGCCAGACCCTGCTTTTCAATCCAGTCGTTGACCAGCCTGGCGATGTCGTCGGAGTTGCGGTCCATCATCATCATGTGGGTGTTGCCCTTGATTCCCATCCTGGGCAGCTCGAACGTATCGACCTTGCCGCCGGCGGCTGCGATCGCCTGACCCCACTTGGTCGGATTGACCACGAGCTTCGACCACACCGGGACCCGGTCGAGGAAATCGCCCCATACGATCAGATGCGGCACGCCCTTCAGCGTGGCCGCATCGGCCTTCGCAGGATCCGGCGCGCCGGAGGGCTCGAGCGCGATCAGCGCCTTCACCTTGTCCGGCGCGTTCAGCGCGGCGGTGAAGCCGAAATTGCCGCCCTGGCTGTGCACCAGGACGATGCAGGGGCACACTTTCTGCACCAGTGCGTCATAGGCTTTTTGCGTGGCCGCGTCGTTCGTCGCCCAGCGCGGGATGCTCTGCTTGGCGAACTGGTCGAACGCCTCGACCGGGAATTGCTCGCCATCGAACGCCTCGCGCTTGCCGCCGACCTCATAGCTCGGCCCGATGCGGAATAGCTCCCAGGCCTCTTTCTTGGGCCGGAAGAACGGCTCGCTCTTGAAGATCTCGGGATAGCGCGCCCAGGAGGCGCGGCCGCGCTCGACCGCATCCGAGACGTAGACATCATAACCCGCATTGAGGAAGAATTGCTGCCAGCCCGGCTTGCCGTCGGGCTTGGTCTCCCATGTGACGCCCGCAAGCCCGCCGCCATGCCACAACAATATCGGCAGCTTCGACTTCGGCGCGGCCTGCTTGACGAACTGGACATACATCTGCTCGACCTCGAACTCGCCGTTCGGATCGACCTTGATCGGCGGCGCGCCGGGCGAGAACACGATCTCCTTCGACGGGAGCCCGTTCAGCGTTTCGGTGTGTCCGCCGACATGGAAGCTGCCGACCTCCTTGACCAGGTAGTCGGCCGCGGCCGGCGTCGCCGCCGCCGTGATGGCTGTCGCCAGTGCGATCATAATCGCGCGCATAAATTGCTTCCTCCGCTATCGACGCTTCTTGTTGGCGACATTGTTAGGCCATGCGCCGATGCGGGGCAATTCCCACATCGCGGTTACGCCGGGGAACGCCTATCGATCGGACATCATTGTCCTTGAGGAAAAGCTCGCGCTGCTCCGTCGACGAGGCCTGGTCGCGCAGCATTGGCGCAGGCCTGCTCGACGCACCGGCTCGCGCGCAGGATATTCTCCTCGCCGAACATCGGCCCCACGATCTGCAGCCCGATCGGCAGCCCCGCGACAAATCCGCAGGGCACCGAGGCCGCGGGCTGGCGCGTCAGGTTGAACGGCCATGTCAGCGGCGTCCAATCGAACCATTGCGGGAAGCGCGCGGCGTCGGGCGTATCGATGCCGGCCGCGAAAGCGGTGATGGGAACGGTCGGCGTCAGCAGCAGGTCGTAATCCCCGTGAAACAGCTGCATCTGCTGGCTCAATGCGCGCATCTCGACATGGGCCGCCTGCAACTCGCTCGCCGAAAATTCCTGGGCGGCAACGATCAATCGCAGCAGGCCCRGATCGAGCGCCGCCAGTTGCGCGCCGGTGAAATCGCGCACCAGCGCGGCATGCGACGCGCCCCAGATCACTTCCAGCGCATGCTGCGCGCCGGACAGATCGAGAGCAACATCCTGCACGTCGGCGCCCGCCGTCACCAGCGCGTCGAGCGCCGGCCGCATGCCGGCCACCACGGCGGGATCGGCGACCGGAAAGCCGAGATCGGGCGACCAGGCGATCCGCAGGCCCGCGACACCGCGGTCGAGGCCGTCGAGATAATCGATGCCGCGATAGGGAATGGCAAAGGAATCACGCGGGTCCGGGCCCGTGAGCACGTTCAACAACAGCGCGCTGTCGGCGACATCGCGCGACAGGCCGCCATAGACCGCGAGCGTCCCCATGACGCCGGGGAAATTCGGCACCACGCCGTAACTCGGCTTCAATCCGAACACGCCACTGAACGCCGCCGGGATGCGAATGGAGCCGCCGCCGTCGCCACCGGTGGCGAGAGGGACCACACCGGCCGCCACCAAGGCGGCCGAGCCGCCACTGGAGCCGCCGGGCGTGCGGGAAATATCCCAGGGATTGCGCGTGATTCCAGTCAGCGGGCCGTGGGTGATGCCCTTCCAGCCGAATTCGGGGGTCGTCGTCTTGCAGAAGAACACGGCGCCGGCCTCGCGCAGCCGGGCGACACCGGGCGTATCCTGCGTGCTGGGCGCAGCCGGAGTGGCGTGGGAGCCGATGCGCATCGGCCAACCCGCGACCTGCGCGGTGTCCTTGATCGCGACAGGCACGCCGTCGAGCGGCCCGAGCGGTGTACCGCGGCGCCAACGTTCCGCGGACTCCGCCGCCAGACGCCGCCCCTGTGGCTCGTCCAACAGGCAGACCGCGTTCAGGATGGGATTGACCGCGTGCAGCCGCGCCAGGGTCGCGTCCAGCATATCGACCGGCGACAGCTCGCCGTTGGCAAAACGCCGGACCATCTCGCGGGCGGGAAGCCAGTTCAGATCGTCAGACATGGCGAGCGCATTCGCGTGTGGAGAAGCTTCGCGCATTTTGGGTCATCGCCTGTACCTGCATGCAACGGATGTCATGGCGCCGCCGCCACGTCATAGACCAATCGTCGGCCACCCGATCATGCAATTTTCAAAGAGAGCACATGCGCGTTTTGCCCATGGTTCCGCAGCCGAGGCCGCTGGCGCAGCCCCGAGGCCCCGCCTAGACTTGAATGCAAAATTTCTGGGAAGATCATATGCCGAAAATCGACGTCGCGGCCGTACCGGCCCGCAAAGGCTCCGGCTATCCCGCGCCCTTCGACGCCCCTTGCGCCGAGCGCATTCGCAAGCGGCTCGGCAATGCCGGCGGCCTATCGGATTTCGGTGTCAACCTGATGCGCCTGCCGCCCGGCAATTGGTCGAGCCAGCGGCACTGGCACTCGCACGAGGACGAATTCGTCTACGTGCTCGAAGGCGAACTGACGCTGATCGAGGACGAATGCGAAACCGTGCTGCGCGCCGGCGATTGCGCCGCCTTCCCGAAAGGCACCGGCAACGGCCATCACATGATCAACCGGTCGGACGCGATCGCCGTCTATCTCGAAGTGGGATCGCGCTCGCCCGACGACCTCATCACCTGCTCCGACGTTGACATGATGAGCCCGGCTTCTGACGGCCGTTTCCTGCACAAGGATGGCACGCCCTATCGGGACGAATGAACGGCAACGCCTCAGATGGCTGCGCGACGCCGCCATTCGGTTACGGTCAGCCATACCGCCGAGACCAGGAAGTAGATCGCGCCGACTGCAGCGTAGCCCGCGACATTGGCGATCGTTGGAGACATTGGCGTCGTGGCCTGAAAGATGAAGAAGCCGCCGGCCAGGGCCGACTGGCCACCACTCAGCACCATGGCCCATTGCGCGCCCAAACTCCTCCAGCGCCGGATTGCCGTCCCTAACTGGAGCAAGCCGGACAGGATCGCCCATGCCCCGAACACGCCGAGCACCCAATTCATGCTGACCTGCAAGGCAAGAAGCACCGCGACGGTGGTCGCCAGGCTGACCAGGACATTCAGCGCCTGCGTGCGGTTTTGATTCATGCCGCCGCTGCGCAACGCGTCCACGAAATTGGCCGCGGCATCCCAAGCCGGATAGAGCACGAGCAAGACACCGGCAATCAAGGACGACGCCCCGACGGAAAACGCAGCAACGACCCAGGCGACGGAGAACGCCGCCCGAATGAAGTAGTATTGCTTCAGCCATCGCTCGCGATCGGCAAGAACGAGATCCAATTGATAATGCGCCACTACGGCCTCCTTTACCTACTAGTTGGTAGTTTTCATTCGTAGCAAGATTGGCTTCACGCCAGCTTGCCTGCGGGGTGTCGTTGCCGTCTCGCTGATCTCTCTCAGGGCTTGGCGGACAGCCGATCCAGCAGCGGCGCGGTAATCACACCGAACATTTTTGGATCGCCATAGGCACGCGCCGACAGCATCGCGCCGTGAATGGTCGCCATGAAGCCTTCAGCCTCGACCCGGGCTGTGCCGGAGAACTGCAACCGCCCCTTCCGCTTGCCGCGCTCCATCACCGAAGTCAGCCACGAAGCCAGCGCGCGGAAGTGAGCCCGGACTTCAAGCGCAACCTCCTCCGGCAGTATAGGAAGCTCGCTGGCGAGAAGCGCACACACGCAGAACGGCGCCGTCGCGTCGCTGATGCACGCCTCCCAATACGCGACATAGGTTTTAAGCTGGTCGCGCGGGTCCGGGATGTTGCGCTCGAGCGCCGACAATCCCGCCTGGGCTTCCTCGCGGTAGCGCGACACGAGGGTGCGGACCAGATCGACCTTGCTGGCGAAATGGTGGTGGATGCTCGGTTTGCGGATGCCGACGATTTCGGCCACGTCGGCGTAGCTGAAGCCGTTGTAGCCGCCTGCGATGATCAGCGTGCGTGCGCAGGCCAGAATGTCGTCGGCAGTCGAGGAAAGGTTGGTCATGGCGATTTAACTACCTTCCAGTTGGTAGGTCGTCAAGAACGGGGTGCTTCAACCATCCGTGAGTGTTAGGAGCCTGCATGACCATTCGCCCGATCGTCCGCTATCCCGACCGCCGGCTCGCGATGCCGGCCCGCCCCGTCACCGCATTCGACGACGCATTGCGCGAGCTTGCGCAGGATCTGCTCGACACCATGCGCGCCGCGCCCGGCATCGGCATCACCGCGCCGCATATCGGCGTGCCCTTGCGCGTCGTGGTGCTCGAGCTCGACGCCAGGGACGGCGCGCGGACCTACGTCAATCCGGCGATCGAATGGGCTTCGCCCGAGATGATCCTGCACCGCGAAGGCAGCGTCTCGATGCCCGGCGTCAATGACGAGGTCCAACGCCACGCGCGGGTGCGGATCAGCTATCAGGATCTCGACGGCACCATGCAAAGCGAGGAGTCCGACGGCTTGCGCGCCGTTTGCCACCAGCACGAGATCGACCAGCTCGATGGCATGTTCTGGATCCAGCGGCTGTCGCGGCTGAAGCGGGAGCGGCTGGTGAAGAAATTTGAGAAGATGTCGCGGGGGTGACGCATCGGCCGCCCCTCGCGGGCCGGCATGACTAGGCATCGAACAGATCGAATGTCTCGATGACGGGATCGCTGCCGAGAAAGGCACCGAATTGGGCGAGGTCGCCGCGCGCCTGACGCCACGCGATATAGCCCTGTTGCTGCTCCAGGGAGTCCCAGCCCTGGACCAGCAGGAACTCGCTCGGCGTCTTGGTGTGCTGATAGGAGTGGCTGTAGCGACATCCCGACGCGAGCCTGGTCACCGGGATCWCTTTGAGAAGATGCTGTTTGAATGCGTCAGCATTCTTCGCGCTGAGCCGCAGCGTGACCATGACGGCCCTCGCATTGGGCGGAGCCGCAACGGCCGGCGGCCGATCGGTGGCCGAAGCGGAGGCGCCTGTTGCAGCCAGGACTGCGCCTGCCGCGGTACCGGCAACCAGCGCATCACGGCGGGTGAGACTCTCGGACGATGACATCGGTATTTCCTGCTTCTGTTGGGTGGACACTGGATTGGACGTGCGCGGCTTTTCGTCGAGCGCCTGGAGCACGAGCCTCGCCACGTCCGCCGATGATGCCGGGTTTTGCCCGGTGATCAGATTTCCGTCGCGAATCGCAAAGGATTCGAAATTGGGTCCTCTCTCGAACCTCGCACCCAGTTCGCGCAGGCGGGTCTCGAGCAGGAAGGGAACGATTGCGGCTAGCGCCTCGGCCTCCTCCTCGGCATTGGTGAAGCCGGCGACAAGGCCGCCCGCGACGATCGGCCTGCCGTCGCGCCGCCGGGCCGACACGAGCCCTGCCACGCCATGGCACAATGCGGCGATCACGCGCCGCTCATCGAACGCCTCGCCGAGAGCAAGCGCCAACGCTTCGCTTCCCGGCAGGTCCCACATCGCCCCATGCCCGCCGGGCAGGAAGATCGCGTCGTAGTCCCCGGCACGGATCGCTTCGATCGCGGGCGTTGCCTCGATGGCGGCCATGGCCCGCGCATCGCCGAGGAAGCCTTGCACCGCGGGCGGAGCACCAGTCGTCTTCGAGCTGCGTTGATCGACCGGCATGCGGCCACCTCTCACGGAGGCGATCGTCACCTCGTGGCCGACATCAAGGAACATGCAATAGGGTACGGCCAGCTCCTCGAGCCAGACGCCCGTCGCGCGTCCGGTATCGCCGAGTTTGCCGTGAGAGGTCGTCACGAAGAGAACGTTCGGCATGTCATTCCTAGGTTGAAGTGGATATGCCCCCGAACATAGGGCTCGCCCTCACCTTGGAAAAATCGTATTATCTGAAAGCATCGATCAGAATTCTTATGAGTCAGCTGACCCATCTCCGGACCTTCCTTGCCGTCTACCGCGCCGGCAGCGTGACCAAGGCTTCGTTGCAACTCGCGATCACGCAGCCCGCAGCATCAGGCCACATCAAGGCACTCGAGGCCCACCTCAAGCGAAGCCTGTTCAGGCGCGTCGGGCGCGGCATTGAGCCAACCGCCGCGGCGGACTGGCTCGCGCGTGCCGCGGCTCCTTATCTCGACGGGCTCGAGGAAACGCTGGGGGTAGCAGCAATGCGCCCAAACGGCCTCGCCGGCCCGCTGCGCCTCGGCGGTCCGGCGGAATTCCTTGCGGGAAAAGTGCTTCCCGGCCTCGGCGGATTGCCTGAGCTCGGCATGCACCTGGAGACGAAATTCGGCCTGACGCAGGATCTGGTCGAGCATCTCGAGGCCGGGCAGCTCGATCTTGTGGTTGCAACCGTTCGGATTCCACGCAAGGCGATCGGATACCAGGGCATCTACCGCGAGGATTTCGTCCTCGTTGGCGCGCCGAAATGGGCTGCCAAGGTTCCACCCGAGCTCGTTGCGAAGCGCGGAGCGGAAGCCGTGATCGATCTGCCATGGCTCGCCTATGGTCCTGAGCTTCCCATCATCCGCCGCTATTTTCGCCAGGTCTTCCGGGCCAGGCCGCCAAAGAAGGTCGTGCAGATCGTTCCCGACCTCAGGGCCCTCGCGGCGTCGTGCGCGGCAGGCCTCGGACTGACCGTGCTGCCGAGCTATCTCTGCGCAACGCAGCTCAGGGATGGCACGCTCGTCCGGTTGCACGAGCCGACGGAAATCCCAGGCAACGAGATATTCCTTGCCTGGAACCGTCTCGGACTACAGCAGCCACGTGTCGCCTTCATGCGGCGACGGCTGCTTGAGACTGCCGCCGATTGGTGAGGCCAGTTCCAGCGTGGCCAGTCCGTCTCTTGCGACCGAAACGGACAGGCCGCCGCCGGCGGGCGCTATTTCAGCGGCAAGAAAACGTCCGCGACCGCCTCATGCTCCGGCACCTCCGGGAAGAGGCTCAGCCGCTGGCAATAGATCGGGAAGTCGCGTGCTTCCTCGCCGCTGGCCGGAAGCCAGTCGCGATAAAGATAGAGCGCGGCGGGCTCCAGATTGTCGGTGTAGCCGACGACGCGCAGCACGGCACAGCGTCCGCCGGGGATCTCACCGGCCTTGATCTGCTCGCCATTCGCCGCGATCGGTTGGTCGGTCCCGACGCAAAGGTCGATGCTATATTCGTCCTGCTGCGCGGGACGGCCCTCGGAATGCCAGACATTGAAGGTCGGACTTGTCCTGGGGTGCAGGCCGGCGCCCCTGCGCCACGCGATAAACCGCCGGATCGTGTCACCAAGTGTCTCGGGGCTTCCCCGATGCTCCATGATCGCCACCCTCGTCGCCGGCACTTCGCGGATCGTCACGTCGTCACTGGTAAAACTCGTCTGCATGAGCTTGCTCCTCGCATTGTCCAGAGGCCCGAAGGCCGCAAGCCACGGCTCCCAGTCGGGAGATTTCCGGAACGACGACGGCGATTGCCCGAACCGTTGCCGAAAGGCGCGGGCGAAGGCGTCCGGTGCGTCGTAGCCGGCATCCATCGCGATATCAGTGACGCTCTGCGCGTTATTGTAGGCCAGCTGATGCGACGCGCGCTTCAGACGGGCCAGCTGGACATAGCGATGCACCGACAATCCGAAGGTCGCCGCGAACTGCCGGTGGAAATGAAATTTCGAGAAGGCTGCAACCGCGCTTAAGCTGTCCAGATCCAGATCAGCGTCGAGATGCCGGTCGATATGGTCCAGCACCCGCCGCATCCGGTCCTGATAGTTTTGCAGCGCCGCCTTCATCGTCCCTCCTCCGTGGCGGCTCCAGTTAAGCGGTGACGGCCGTGATGCGCTCGACCGATCTTGCGGTTTGGCAGAACCGTAGCCCGGATGGAGCCAACGGGTCGGCGCGAAGCGCCGCCCGATGACAGGCTCCGCGCAATCCGGGGTTCGTTCCGCACAGGCAGTCGCGCGATGCGGTTGGTCTGTCCCGGATTACGCTTTCGCTCCATCCGGGCTACGAAGAGACCAAGTCGCGCCCCTACCCACCCGCCACCAGCTGCTTCGCCAGCGCCATGTAGGCCGGCAGCGTCACCGGATCGTTGGCGGCGTTGCCTGCCACGGGATGCGAGGCGTAGCGGGCGATCACCATCTCGGCCTTGGGATCGATGTAGACGCCCTGGCCGTGAACGCCGCGCGCCATGTAGGCGCCGTGGGCGTTGTGCGTGACCCACCACTGATTGCGGTAGGAGGCGCCGGGCAACGTGGTGTAGCCGGCCGGCTTGAACTTTTCGGGATCGCCGCCGCGCGAAATGTCCTCGACCACGGATGACGGCACGATCTGGCGGCCGTTGAAACGGCCGTGATTGCGCATGGTTTCACCGAAGCGGGTGAGATCGCGCAGCGTCGTCGAGAGACCGCMGCCGCCGCTTTCGGTGCCGATGCGGTCGACGTGATAATGCGCGTCTTCCTCCGCACCCATGGGAATCCAGATGCGTTCCGAGAGAAGATCTGACAGCGTCATGCCGCTGGCGCGCCGGCAGATCCAGGCGAGCACGTCGGTGTTGACGGTCTTGTAGGCAAAGGCCTTGCCGTGCTCGCCCTGCTTCTTCTGCGCGACGAGGAAATCGAAGATGGTGGTCGGGCCGTCATAGTCGGGCGGAATCGGCGCCATGCCGTTGGCGCGCCGCAATCCCCACACATGCGAATTCCTGTCGGTGTAGACCTCGGTGTATTCGAGCCCCGTGGTCATATCCATGACCTCGTGCACGCGCGCATCKCCGAAGGCGCTCGCCTTCAGCTCCGGCACATAATCCGTCACGGGCGCCTGCGGATCGATCCTGCCCTCGCTGACCAGCATGCCCGCCAGCACGCCGGTGAACGATTTCGTCACCGACATCGCGATGTGCGGCTTGTGCGGCTTCAGCGCGCCGAAATAACGCTCGTAGATCAGCTTACCCCGATGCAGCACGGCGATGCCGTCGGTGTAGGTCTCCTCCAGCATTTTTGCGAACGTCATGGGCCGACCGTCCATCGTGGTCGAGGCGACCGCGCCGATGTCATGGTCCTCGCGCGACAGCGGAGACGCCGGCCCTGCCCCGCGCCAGACGTTCACCGTCGGCACCAGCTGGCGGATGTTGCTCCAAGCCCAGCGGAGCTCGGGGAAACGGCGGAACGAGCCGTCCTGGAAGGCGATGATGCGGTCGGGGGCCGGCGGGAAGCCCGTCATCCAGCCGAGCGTTTCCGGGTCGGTTTCGGTGGCAGATGCGGGTTGTTGGCTGGCGGCGGTAGCGACGGACATGCAAGCAAGCTCCGGAAGCGGATGAAGAGCTCGCTCGTATCATGGCGTCACGTGGTCAACATCCAGCATTTGCGCCGAGGTGACCGTCGCCGTGCGCTTGGCAATGAGCGGGACACGCAGGTCTCCCCGATCAGGCCCTCTTCCCGCTCCGTTTGGTCATCGGCGCGTTACGCCRCTCCCGTTTGCCGCGCGCGATCTCGGTCGCCAGCGCGTCCAGCTTCGGCTCCCAGAAATTCCTGAATTGACCGATCCACGCATCCACCGCCTGAAGCCCCGCAATGTCGACCGAATAGAGTCGTCTTTGCGCCTCCGCCCGAACCGTCGCAAAGCCGCTCTCGCGCAGCACCTTCAGATGCTGCGACACGGCGGCCTGCGTGATCCCGAACTCGGCCCCGATCACCTCCACGACCTCCCCGGACGCCATCTCCCTGGGGGCGAGCAGCTCGAGGATGCGACGGCGCACGGGATCGGCGAGGACCTCGAAGACGTGCATCAGCTTCCTGTACCGGGGTGCGCGATGTCAGGCGGCATCTCGCCGCGATAGAAAGCGATGGTGCGGTCTGAGCGTTCCTTTGCCAAGGCCGGATCGACCCCGCTCGCGACATGCGCTGCGCGCCAGTACTCGCCGCTCGTCGTCATGAATTCCTTGCCCGCAGGAGAGCCCATCCATGCCTCGGCCGTCTCGTGGTCGACCGATGCCCCGGTCACAAGATATCGTTCAAGTCCCGCAATGGCGAGGTCCCAACCGATACCCACCGCGCCTGGACCGAACTGGCTCCAATGATCCTCGATGATCGCGGTGTGCTCCAGCGTCAGGCGTGCCTGGCTACGTTCTGCCGCCAGCCTGACATCGATCCAGCTCATCGCCCCGCCGAACTCCCACGTCGCTGCAAAATGAGTTGGCGGCGCACAAGCCGTGATGGTGCCGCCCGCATTCCCCTTGAGCTGGTACCTTCCGCCGAGCTGGAGGTCTCCCTCGACCGGCAGAAACCAGCGCGGGATGCGCTCCTTGCTCGTCACTGCGTCCCAGAGATCGTCGACGCTCGTGTCGTAAAGCCGCGTCAACGTGACCGCGCTGGCCGCTTTCCCATCCTTCTCGAAATCGCGCACCGAACGCGTGACAAGCCCCAATACCCTGGCGACGTCGATCTCCATCCCGGTTCTCCCTGTCGTTTCACGCCGATGGATATCGGTATCGACTTATATAAGTCAATACTTAATTTAACAGCGGATCCGGGCCCTGCCGCAGGTGTTCGTCGTCGTCCACAGTGTGAACGTGCGTGTGAGATGCTTCACAAGGTGCGACGATCGAGCGCCGAAGAGGCTTGCGCCAGCGCCAGACCTACTCCGTCATCAGCCGGCACGGCCAGCCCACGCGGACGAGCAGGTCGTCGGGGCCATTGAGCGCGAATTCATACATGCCCCACGGCTTGTGCTCGGCCGCACCGCTCGGCTCGGCGATCTCCGGCAACATCGCCGCGGCCAGGCCGCGGACCCGGGGCGTGTAGACGTAGACGCCAAACGGGT
>NZ_JBFULT010000019.1:0-33010 GCF_054049755.1 Bradyrhizobium sp. P5_C11_2 | reverse complement strand
GAAGGGACTGGCGCCGCCGTCGGGACCGCCCACTGGCGCGTCGGAGGCCGAGCTCGCGGCGATGATGAAGAAGATCAAGCTGCCGGCCGGCTTCAAGATCGAAGTCTATGCGCCCGGCGTGCTCGCGGCGCGGCAGATGGCCTGGGGTGACAAGGGCACGCTGTTCGTCGGCTCGTTCGGCCTCGGCAACGTCTATGCCATCAAGGACAACAACGGGAAGAAAGAGGTCAAGACCATCCTCAAGGGGCTGAACATGCCCACCGGTCTCGCCTTCAAGGACGGCGCGCTCTACGTCATCGCGGTCGACAAGCTGATCCGCTACGACAACGCGGAAGCCAATCTGGACAAGCTCGGCGACGGCAAGGTCGTCTATGACGACATGCCGTCCTATGCCGCGCATGGCTGGAAGTACATCGCGGTCGACAAGGAAGGCTGGTTCTATTTGCCGTTCGGACCGCCCTTCAACGTCGGCGTTCCCCCGACCAGCGTCTCGCAGATCCGCCGCGTCGATCCCAAGACCGGCAACGCCGAAATCTATGCGCTCGGCGTCCGCAATTCGGTCGGCGGCGACGTCGATCCGCGCACCGGAAAGTTCTGGTTCACCGAGAACGCGCGCGACTGGGTCAGCGACGATCTTCCCAGCGACAAGCTGAACATGATCTCGAAGATCGGCGAGCACTTCGGCTATCCCTATTGCCACCAGGGCGACCTGCCTGATCCGAAGTTCGCGATGGGCCACAAATGCTCCGAGTTCACGCCGCCCGTGCTGAATCTCGGCGCGCATGTCGCTCCGCTCGGCATGAAGTTCTATACCGGCGATCAATTCCCCGCCGAGTACAAGAACAACATCCTGATCGCCGAGCATGGCTCCTGGAATCGGCACAAATACCAGGGCGCCCGCATCAAGCGCGTGATCGTCGGGCCCGACGGCAAGAACGCCAAGCAGGAGGTGTTCGCCTCCGGCTGGATCGAGGGCGACCAGGGCTATCTCGGCCGTCCCAACGACATCATCCTCGCCAAGGATGGCTCGATCCTCGTCGCCGACGACTGGGCCGGCGCGATCTACCGCATCAGCTACAGCAAGAAGTAGCGCACGACGATATGGAGGCTGCGGTGGCCCAGAGGCGCCGCAGCCTCTCCCATTTCAAGTTCGCACGCTGTCGTTCCGGATTGGGCGCCGCTTGCGCGCAACTCCGGAACCCATAGCCACGAAACGGGGTTATGGATTCTCCGATGCGCAATTGCGCAATGTGGAATGACGAAATCGTTAGAGCGGAATCCCCATCATGTGCCGGCAGTCCATCTCGCACGCAATCAGCGCGGTTGCGCTCCTCACGCTCGGCTTCCTTCCGGCAGAGGCCGCCGATGTCGCCGCCGGCAAGGCCAAAGCAGAAATCTGCGCCGGCTGCCACGGCGACAACGGCGTCTCGCAGATGGAGAACATTCCCTCGCTCGCCGGCCAGCCCGATCAATTCCTGCAATGGCAGCTCGTGTTCTTCCGCGCTGGCTCCCGCAAGAACGAGCAGATGCAGCCGATCGTCGAAGAGATCAACAACGAGGACATCCGCAATCTCGGCGCCTATTTCGCCTCGCTGACGCCGCCGAAGGCTGCGGAGGACAATGACCCCGACCTGTCCAGGAAGGGCGCGCAAGCCGCCGCCGGCCGCCGCTGCGCCTCATGCCACACCGACACTTACGCCGGCACCAAGGCGGTGGCGCGGCTCGCCGGCCAGCGCGAGGAATATCTCGTGAAAGCGCTGAACGACTACAAGACGAGCCAGCGCGTCGGCGGTGCCGGCGCCGCGATGGCCGACGTCGCCTACTCCCTGAGCGAGGAAGAGATCACCGCGCTCGCGCACTATCTGGCGCATTTGCAGTAGCGGAGGCAGGAGGCATCACCAAACTCCGCCGTCGTCCCGGCGAAGGCCGGGACCCATAACCACAGGAGGGTGTGGTTACGGGGACTCGGAGTGACGACTTCGCGCACAATGTAGGCTTGTGGCTATGGGTCCCGGATCTGCGCTTACGCTTGTCCGGGACGACAGCGGAGTGTGGAGCTGGCTACCCCGCCCGCTGCTTCTCATACGCCTTCAGATGCGTATAGGCGATGCGCAGCTTCGGCACCGGCACCTTGGCGGCGTCGCCGCGCGCGATGAGATCGCCGATGACGTGATCGGCCTCGACCGGAAGGCCCGCCTTGATGTCGCGGAACATCGACGCCGTCATCGGCGACCCCTCGGTGGTCAAATTGCCCTTGACCCGCTCGAAGAACGGGCCGCCTGGCGTGTAGCCCGACGCCGTGGCGACCGCGCTGGTTTCATCAAGCATGCCGAGCAGGAAATCCCTGCCGCCGGGCGCAGCGAGGATGTTGCCGACGGAGCTGCGCATCAGGCTGGTGGAGGCCGCGAGCGAAGACAGGAACACCCACTTCTCCCACATGTCCTGCATGATGTTCTGGCTGGCGGTGGCACCATTGATGCCGCTCTTGAAGGCCTCGTCGATCGACTTGACCCGGTCCGACAGTATGCCGTCGCGCTCGCCGTAATTGATCGACTGCATCGGCTGCAGCTGCACCACCTCGCGCTTTTCGTTCAAGGTCGCTGCGATGGCGCAGAGGCCGCCGAGCACGCGCTCCTTGCCGAATTTGGCATCCAACGTGTCGAGATGCTTCATGCCGTTGAGCATCGGAATGATCGCCGTATTCGGCCCCACCGCCGCCGCGAAGGATTTGATGGCGTCGTCGAGGTCGAACGCCTTGCAGCTCAAGAGCACGACGTCGAATTTTTCGGACAGCTTGTCCGCCTCGACCCGCGGCGGATCCTTCAGCGTGACGTCGCCGTTCGGGCTCTTGATGACGAGGCCGGCGCTGGCGAGCTCGCTGGCGCGCCGCGCCCGGACCAGGAAGGTGACGTCGCGGCCGGCCTGCAACAGCCTGCCACCAAAATAGCCGCCGATGGCGCCGGCGCCGACCACGAGGATACGCATGGGATTGTCCTTGTTGTTTCTTCTTTGCTGTCGTCCTGGCGAAAGCCAGGACCCATTACCCCAATTGTTCATTGTCGGGCAAATTGGAGATCCAGCCCACCGCTTCAATAACCTTCGGTGGTTATGGGTCCTGGCCTTCGCCAGGACGACCTCGGGGAGATTGCGAGCTTTCCCCGCGATGCGGGAATCACATTCCCGACACCATCTCCTCGACCTCGCGCAACTGCTCCTTGCCGAAGAACATCTCGTTGCCGACGAAGAAGGTCGGCGAGCCGAACGCGCCGCGGGCCACCGCCTCCTCGGTGTTCTTGATCAGTTTGCCTTTTACCTCCGGCTCCTGGGCGCGGGCGAACAGTTTCTGGGCATCGAGGCCGGAGGACGCCAGCGCCTTCGCTGCCACTTCCGGATCGTCCATCTTCTTCGGCTCGCGCCACATATGGTGGAAGGCGGCCTCGACATATTTTTCGAACACGCCCTCGGCCTGGGCGGCGATCGCCGTGCGCATCAGGTTCAGCGTGTTGACGGGGAAGAAGGGGTTCATGACATAGGGCGGAACCTGGAAGCGCTTGAGAAAGCGCTCGGTCTCGACCGCCTGGAATTCGCGCTTGTTCTTGACGCCGGCGAGCGTTTCGGCCGGCGACTTGTTGTTGGTCGACTTGAAGATGCCGCCGAGCAGGATCGGCACATATTCGAATTTCACGCCGATCCGCTGCTCGATCGCCGGGATCGCCAGATGGCTGAGATAGGCGTTCGGGCTGCCGAAATCGAACAGGAATTGCGGGGCTGCGCGGGTCAAATTCGTCCTCCCTGGCGTCGCTTTTTGACATTGTGGCGCAGGGCGCGCCGCAGGTCTACCGTTTAATGATGGTCATAATACCTTGATGATCCGGTCAGATCAGGCGCCGGATCGCGCGCTTGCGCCACACCAGGAGGTAATAGCCCATCTGCAAAATGAACATGGCGCAGAACACGATCGGATAGGCGGCCCATACGCCCTTCAGGCCAATCGTGCGGCTCAGGATGATCGCGGCCGGCAGCTCGATCGCGACGATGGCGAAGATCGCCAGCAGCATCGGCGTCAAGGCGAAACCGGCGGCACGCATGGCGCCCGAAAACACGGTGGCCAGGCCGAACGGAACCGAGCTCCACAAGGCGATGTGGAGCAAGTCCTTGGCGAGATCGAGCACCGCGCCATCGGTGATGAAGATGCCGAGCACGGCGCGGGGTGCCAGATAGATCAATGCCACGAGGCCACCGGTCAGGATGACGTTGAACAGCAGACCGGTCCGTACGATGCCGTCGAGCCGCGCCCTGTCGCCGCCGCCGACCGCCTGAGCGCCGAGGATCGAGACCGCAATCGAAATCGACATCGCCGTGAACTGCGTGTAGCCCATCACCTGGTTGACGGCGCCATAGGCGGCGGTGGCGTCGGAGCCAAAGCCGTTGACGAGCCCGAGCAGCACGAGCTCCGCGATCGCCATCACCACCATGCCGATCGCGCTCGGCAGTCCGATGCCGAGAATCTTGCCGAGCACGGATCCGTTGAGCCGCAGATGACGCAGCAGCGCGGCATCAGGAGCAACCGCATGCTGCTTTCGCCGCAGATAGACGGCGAGCGCAATCAGCGTCAGCGCGTTGGCGATCGCGGCCGCCCATGCCGGGCTCGCGATGCCGGCCGCCGGCAATCCGAACGCGCCGCGGATCAGCATCGGCGTCAGGATCAGGCCGATCGCGGTCGACAACGCCAGCGCCAGCAGAGGCGTCAGCCCATCGCCGACACCGCGGATCATCGCCGTCATCAGCAGGAAGACGAAGCCGAGCGGCATCGTCAGCAGCATGATGCGCGCATAAGCGGAGGCCTGATCGAGAATGTCTGCGGGCGTCGCGAGCGCCATCATCAATGGCCGGCTGAACAGGCCGCCAACCAGTGCAATCGAGATCGAGAGCAGCAGGCCGACCGCGAGCGTCGCGCCGACAACGATTTTGATCCGGCCATGTTCACCGGCGCCAAACGCCTGCCCGATCAGCACGGTGGCGCCGGTGCTCAGGCCCATGACGAAGGCGAACAGGAAGAACATCACCGGGAAGAACGCCGAGACCGCCGCGAGTGCGTCGACGCCGATCATCTGGCCGAGATAGACGTTGCTGACGGTGCCGAACAACGATTGCAGCGCGTTGCTCAGCATCAGCGGTGCGAGGAAATGGAGGAAGGTGGTCCAGAGCGGCTTTGCGGCGGACATGGATTGGCCTTTCATCAGGGCGTGCGAAGCCGTTGTCGCGCAAGGTGCGCGGCTCGGCCGTTGATGGTTGATGGAAAGCGGTGCGCCTAGGCGCGGTCGCTGTAGGCGAGCTTGACGATGTGGTCGCGGATGTCGGTGGGCCAGTCGGCGATCAGTCCGGTGAAGCGCCGCCGGTCATCGGCGAACAGCGTCCGCGAAGCTTCCTCGAATTGCGGCAGGTTGCCCGCCATGGTCGACATGAAGTGGTAGGCCGCATCGCGCGCCTGCCGCTCGCGGTCCTTGTCGCCGCTCGCGCGCCGGGCCTCGTCGACGAGCTTTCGCAGCGCGACCGACGCACCGCCGGGCTGGGCGTTGAGCCACTCCCAGTGCCGCGGCAGCAGCGTCACCTCGCGGGCGACCACGCCGAGCTTCGGCCGGCCGCGGCCGCGCGGCTCGTTCGGTGGTGCGGTCTCCTCGACCGGGGGCGGCACAAGCTTCGCCACCCGTGCCAGCACCTCGCGATCCCCGCCGCGCAGATCGAAGTCGATCGATCGGCCCGTAGAGTCCTCGAAGATGATGATGGGCTCGTCCGGCGGTGGTGCGATCCGCTTCACGACCAGCGCGACCTCTCCGGCCGACCCGGACGCCAGGCGGCGCGGGCCTTGGAAGGCGGTGAAAGTCCTTTGCATCGGGATCATTGCCATATTTTTTGATGACTTTGGCCAATTAATACCCGGGTAAATTAGTGACGTCAATATACCCGGGTGAAAATATCCGTCCGGATGGCTCGACATTGCGGTCCCGGGCTGGCACGAACGCGCGGCCAATCGACCACGCCAAGCCGGGGACCACGCGATGCTGATCGTTCACCACCTCAACAATTCACGCTCGCAGCGCGTGCTGTGGCTGCTCGAGGAGCTGGGCGTGCCCTACGAGATCGTGCGCTATCAGCGCCAGCCCGACATGCGCGCGCCGAAGGAGCTGCGCGCCATCCATCCGCTCGGCAAGTCGCCCGTCATCACCGACAACGGCAACACCATCGCCGAGTCCGGCGCGATCATCGAATATCTCATCGCGACCTACGGCAATGGCCGGCTGATCCCGCCGCCGAACACGCCCGAGCGGCTGCGCTTCACCTACTGGCTGCACTATGCCGAAGGCTCGGCGATGCAGCCGCTGCTGCTGAAACTGCTGTTCACGCTGATGCCGAAGCGCGCGCCGGCGTTGCTGCGGCCGCTGGTGCGCAAGGTCTCGAACCAGGCGCTGACGGCGCTGGTCAATCCGCAGCTCAAGCAGCACATGGATTATTGGGAAGGCGAGCTGGGAAAGAGCGAATGGTTCGCCGGCAGCGACTTCACCGCCGCCGACATCCAGATGAGCTTTCCGCTCGAGGCCGCCCAGGCGCGCGGCGGGCTCGAGCAGGGTCACCCCAAGGCGATGGCGTTCCTCGAACGCATCCACGCGCGTCCGGCGTACAGCCGCGCTCTCGAAAAAGGCGGGCCGTATCAGGTGGGGCGGTAGGCTTCCTCACCGTCATTCCGGGGCACGCGAAGCGTGAACCCGGAATCTCGAGATTGTAGAGTGAGATCCCGGGTTCGATGCTTCGCATCGCCCCGGGATGACAGCCAAAGACTTAGTCCGCGTGCAGCACGCGGCCGCGCGTCTCCGGCAGCGCGAATGCGGCGATGAAGAACACCGTGTAGGCGACCACCGCGAACATCGCGATCGCATTGGCGAGCGTCGTCGTCGCCGACAGCGCGCCGACCAGGAACGGAAACAGCGCGCCGATGCCGCGGCCGAAATTGTAGCAAAAACCCTGGCCCGACCCGCGCAGCCGCGTCGGATAGAGCTCGGTCAGGAACGCGCCGATCCCCGAAAAATAGCCCGAGGCGAAGAAGCCGAGCGGGAAGCCAAGCACCCAGAGGATCTCATTGGTCAGCGGCAGCTGCGTGTAAAGCAGCACCACCGCGACGGCGCCGAGCGAGAAGGTCAGGAACAGATTGCGCCGTCCGATGCGGTCGGCAAGCCAGGCGCCGACGAGATAGCCGATGAAGGAGCCGATGATCAGCGTCGAGAGATAACCGGTCGAGCCGACGATCGAGAGATGCCGCTCCTTGGTCAGAAACTGCGGCACCCAGAACGTGATCGCGTAGTAGCCGCCCTGGCAGCCGGTCGCCATCAGCGACGCCAGGATCGTGGTCTTCAGGATCGGGCCCGAGAAGATCTCCCAGAGCGCCGGGCGATCGCCGCTCGCAGCCTGCTTGGCGCGGGCCGCAGCCGCGATCTCCGGCTCGGTGACGGAGCGGCGGATGTAGAATACCAGGAGCGCCGGCAGCGCGCCGATCACGAACATCCATCGCCACGCCGTCTCCGCCGGCATCAACGAGAACAGGATCGCCTGCGACAGCACCGCGAGACCCCAGCCGACCGCCCAGCCCGATTGCACCGAGCCGACCGCGCGCCCGCGATATTGCGGCCGGATCGCCTCGCCCATCAGCACCGCGCCGGCCGCCCATTCGCCGCCGAAGCCGAGGCCGAGCACCGCGCGCGCGATCAGGAGCTGTTCGAAATTCTGCACGACCGCGCAGACCAGCGAGAAGAACGAGAACCAGATGATGGTGATCTGGAGCGTCCTGACCCGGCCGATATGGTCGGAGAGATAGCCGCCGAGCCAGCCGCCGATGGCGGAGGCAAGCAGCGTCACGGTACCGGCTAGGCCCGCCGAGGCGGCGTCGACTTTCCACAATGCGATGATGGTGCCGATCACCAGCGGATAGATCATGAAGTCCATGCCATCGAGCGCCCAGCCCGCAGCGCAGGCCCAGAACGTCCGTCGCTCCGGCGCGTTCATGTCGCGATAGAAGGCGAGAAGGCTGGTGTCTTCGATCTCGGCGCGTTCGATGCGCCCGGTCGGATCGGTCGTGGTCATGTGCGTTTCCCCGGCAGTTTTTGGCTGGGCGGTGGTAGCACGCGCGGCGGCCGGCGCAAGCCGGCGCGAGCCTTCGCGCCATGCGGCAGACGAGTTACTGTCCCGCTGCTTCGGCGCCCCGGGTGCGCGGATCGGGCGCCCCGAGCGGACCGTTGGCGGTCACGAGAATCGAATTGGCGGAGGTTTGTCCCATCGGCTCGACGATCAGATGGTCCATTGCCTTGAGCTCGAACAGGACGGCATCGGGGAAGCCGCGCTCGACGCGCACCTCGTCCGGCAGCCATTGGTGATGCAGCCGCGGCGCGGCGACGGCGGCGGCAACGTCCATCCTGTAGTCGAGCACGTTGACGATCACCTGGAGCACGCTCGAGATGATGCGGCTGCCGCCGGGCGAGCCTGTGACCAGAACCGGCTTGCCGTCCTTCAGCACGATGGTCGGCGACATCGAGGACAGCGGTCGCTTGCCCGGTCCCGGCAGATTGGGCTCGAAGCCGACGAGCCCATAGGCGTTGGAAGCGCCGACCGCCGCGGTGAAATCGTCGAGCTCGTTGTTGAGCAGCACGCCGGTGCCGTCGGCGACGAGGCCGACGCCATAGCTGAAGTTCAGCGTATAGGTGTTGCTGACGGCATTGCCTCTGCCGTCGACCACGGAGAAGTGCGTGGTGTTGCTGCCCTCGCGCGGCGAGGTGGCGGCGGAGACGAGTTTGCTCGACGGTGTGGCACGGTCGGTGGAGATGCCGGCGCGCAGCTTGGCGGCGTAGTCCTTGGCGGTAAGGGTGTCGATCGGCGCGTTGACGAAGGCGGGGTCGCCGAGATAGCGCGCGCGGTCGGCATAGGCGCGTTTCATGGCTTCGATGAGGAGATGCAGCGAGGCCGGCGATCCCTGCTTCAGGTCGGCGAGTTGAAAGCCTTCGAGGATGTTGAGGGTTTCCACCAACACGACCCCGCCGGACGAAGGCAACGGCATCGAGACGATGTCGTAGCCGCGATAGGTGCCGCGCACCGGCGCACGTATCACCGCCTGGTAGGCTTTCAGATCGGCTGACGTCATGATGCCGCCGGCATCGGTCACGGCCTTGGCGAGCTTGTCCGCAACCGCGCCGTCGTAGAAACCGCGCGGGCCTTGCGCCGCGACGGCCGCCAGCGTTTCGGCAAGATCGCTCTGCACGAGCCGGTCGCCCTCGCCGAGCGGCGTGCCATCGGGCCGCGAGAAGATCTTGGCCGTGGACGGCCAGCGCGCGAGGCGCCGATGCCAGCCCGGCAAGGTGTCGGCCATGTCGTCGCTGACGATGAAGCCGTCGCGCGCGAGCGTGATCGCGGGCTCGAGCAGCTGCGCCAGCGTGAACTGGCCCGAGCCATATTTTTCCAAGGCCAGCGTGAGGCCCGCGACCGTGCCGGGCACGCCAACGCCGAGCGCGGAATCGCGCGACTTCGCGGCGTCGGGCTTGCCGTCAGGGCCCAGGAAGATTTGCGCCGTCGTCGCTGCCGGCGCCGTCTCGCGGTAGTCGATCGTGATGTCCTCGTTGCGGTCGGCAGAATGGATCACCATGAAACCGCCGCCGCCGATATTGCCGGCGCGCGGATAGGTCACGGCCATGGCAAAGCCGGTCGCGACCGCGGCATCGACGGCATTGCCGCCGCGCCGCAGGATATCGGCGCCGACCTGCGCGGATATCTTCTCCTGAGCCACCACCATGCCGTGCTCGGCGGCAACGGCTTGGACCGTGTCGAGCGCCGGTGGAACATACGCCCGGCGCGCATCCTGTGCGGTGGCGGGCCCGAGACCGAACGCCAAAGTGGCTATGAACGCGAAAAACGTCCGCCGTGTCGAGAATGACGACATCATCAAACTTCCGTCGTGGCCTCCGGCCAATTCACACGCGTCGCTATAATGCTATACGGTTTGCGCTAAGAGAGACAAAACTGTTTGTGATGGGACATCAATGATGACGACGATCGCCTCGGACGCGCGCCTGGCCGGCACGGAGCGGACCTATCCGCCGCGCGCCGCCGTCATCAGCTGGATCTTCTTTGACTGGGCCGCCCAGCCCTATTTCACGCTGATCACGACCTTCGTGTTCGCGCCCTATTTCGCGACCAGCATCGCGCCAGATCCCGCCACGGGGCAGTCGTTATGGGGATTTGCCGCGGCCGCAGCCGGCCTCGTCATCGCGCTGCTGTCGCCGGTGCTTGGCGCCATTGCCGACGCGTCGGGCCGGCGCAAGCCGTGGATCGCGACATTCGGCGCTATCCTGGTGCTCGGCTCCAGTGCGATGTGGATCGGCAAGCCCGGCGACCCCAGCATCATTCCGCCGCTGCTCACCGCCTTTGCGCTGGCGAGCGTCGGTGCGGAGTTCGCGACCGTCTTCAACAATGCAATGATGCCGACTCTGGTGCCGCCGGAGCGGATCGGGCGGCTCTCGGGCACCGGCTGGGCCACCGGCTATATCGGCGGCATCGTCAGCCTGATCATCGTGCTCGGCTTTCTCGCTGCAAATCCCGAGACCGGGCGTACGCTGCTCGGCTTCACGCCGCTGTTCGGGCTCGATCCCGCGACCCATCAGGGCGATCGTATCACCGGACCGCTGACGGGCTTGTGGTTCATCATCTTCGTGACGCCGATGTTCCTGTTCACGCCGGACTATCCGGCCAAACGCCCGGTGCGCGAGGCGTTGCGCGAAGGCTTGTCGGATCTGAAGCGATCGCTCGGTGAATTGCCGAAGCAGAAATCGCTCGCGGCGTTTCTGCTCGCCAACATGATCTACACCGACGGGCTGGTGTCGCTGTTCGCCTTCGGCGGCATCTATGCCGCCGGCACGTTCGGCTGGCACACGCTCCAGATCGGCACATTCGGCATCATGCTGGCGATCGCCGGCACGTTCGGTGCGTGGCTCGGCGGCAAGCTCGACGATTCCCTCGGGCCGAAGCGCGTGATCGCTGGCAGCCTGCTGATCCTGCTGCTGTCGGTGGCAGCCATCCTTCTGGTCGACAAGGACTCGATTTTCTTCATCAAGGTCACCCCTCCCGTACCGGGCGGTCCCTTATTCGCCGGCGCGGCCGAGCGGGCCTATCTCGTGCTGGGTTGCCTGATCGGTGCCGCCGGCGGCCCGCTCCAGGCCGCCTCGCGCACGCTGCTGATCCGTCTCGCGCCGAAGGACCGCATCGCGCAGTATTTTGGTCTGTTCGCGCTGACCGGAAAGGTGACCTCCTTCATCGGCCCACTGCTGATCGGCGTGATCACGGCCGTGACCGCGAGCCAGAAGGCCGGCATGGCCGTGCTGGTGGTGTTCTTCGTCGCGGGGCTGGGGCTGTTGATGCGGGTGCGCGATTAGCTTCGTAGCCCGGATGAAGCGAAGCGCAATCCGGGACCGCTATCGCCAAGCACACCGCTGTCGTCCCGGCCTGCGCCGGGACGACCCGCTGAGAGTTTAGTGCACCAAAAGCTTAATGCCGGAAGTGCCGCGTCCCCGTGAACACCATGGCGATGCCGTGCTCGTCGGCGGCCTTGATCACCTCGTCGTCGCGCATGGAGCCGCCGGGCTGCACCACGGCGGTGGCGCCGGCTTCGATGCAGGCGAGCATGCCGTCGGCGAACGGGAAGAACGCATCCGACGCCACCACCGAGCCCTTGGTCAGCGGCTCGGCGAGCTTCAGTTCATTGGCCGCATCCTGCGCCTTGCGCGCCGCGATCCGGGCTGAATCCACCCGGCTCATCTGGCCGGCGCCGATGCCGACGGTGGCGAGATCCTTGGCGTAGATGATGGTGTTGGACTTGACGTGTTTTGCGACCCGGAAGGCAAATTTCAGGTCGCGCATTTCCGCATCGCTGGGCGCACGCTTGGTCACGACCTTGAAAATCATGTCGTCGACCACGGCGTTGTCGCGGCTTTGCACGAGCAGGCCGCCCGCGACCGTCTTGGCGGTCAGGCCCGGCGCCCGCGGATCGGGCAGGCTGCCCGCGAGCAACAGACGAAGGTTCTTGCGGGCGCCGATGATCGCGATCGCCTCTTCGCTCGCATCGGGCGCGATGATCACCTCGGTGAAGATCTTTGTGATCTCGCGCGCGGTGTCGGCGTCGAGCGCGCGGTTCATTGCGATGATGCCGCCGAACGCCGAGGTGGAATCGCAGGCCAGCGCCTTGCGATAGGCGTCGACAAGGTTCGAGCCTTCAGCGACGCCGCAGGGATTGGCGTGCTTGACGATGACGCAGGCCGCGGTGCGCTTGGTGTCGAACTCGCCGATGCATTCATAGGCCGCGTCGGTGTCGTTGATGTTGTTGTAGGACAGCTCCTTGCCCTGCAACTGCCGCGCGGTCGAGACGCCCGGGCGCTTGTCGGGCGTCGCGTAGAACGCCGCGGTCTGGTGCGGGTTCTCGCCGTAGCGCAGCGACTGGATCAGCTTGCCGCCGAAGGCGCGGAAGTCCGGCGCGTCGATCTCGAGCTGGCGGTTGAACCAGTTCGAGATCGCGGCGTCATAGGCCGCGGTGCGCGCATAGGCCTTTGCCGCAAGCCGCCGGCGCAAGCCGAGCGTGGTCGCGCCCTTGTTGGCGGCGAGCGCGTCGAGCACGGCCTGATAATCCTGCGCCTCGACCACGACGGCGACGTCATCATGATTCTTCGCGGCGGCGCGGATCATCGCGGGGCCGCCGATGTCGATATTCTCGATGCAATCTTCGAAACCTGCGCCCTTCTCGACGGTTGCCTCGAACGGATAGAGGTTGACGACCAGCAGGTCGATCGGCGCGATGCCGTGCGCCTTCATCGCGTCCGCATGGTCCTTGTTGTCGCGGATCGCGAGCAGGCCGCCATGCACCTTCGGATGCAGCGTCTTGACGCGGCCATCCATCATCTCGGGAAAACCGGTCAGCTCGGAGACGTCTTTCACCTTGAGGCCGGCCGCGGCGATGGCCTTGGCGGTGCCGCCGGTCGAGACCAGCTCGACGCCTTGCGCGGCCAGCGCCTGGGCGAATTCGATCAGGCCGGTCTTGTCGGAAACGGAAAGCAGGGCGCGGGTGACGCGGCGGGGATGGTCAGTCATGAGCAAGATCCTCTGTCTTAAGGAGTGTCTATGCCCAGGCGCGCGGCGGATATGTCCCGCGCTTCCCGATGGTGCTCCATCCAAGGTCGCCAGTCGCGCGAGCGAGCGCTCGATAGCAGCTTTCGGCGCTTTTCTCAACGGCTAGATCGGGCTGAATCACGCGTGACTACAGCGGAAGTTCCGGCTCGCGCCGGGCGTTGCGGCGGGCGTTGGTGACGGAAGGCGAGGCGGTGGAGCGGACAAAGCTCCAGCGGATCGAGGGCGCCTGGCGGGCGTCCTGGCGGATCACGATCTGCGCGGTGCGGCGGGGCCCGTCATTGCCGGCCAGGAACACGCTGTCCTCGAGGTCGACCTTGTCGTCGAGCGCCTCGAAGGTCCAGACGTCGCGGTTGGGCAGCACCAGCATGACGCCGCGGGCATCCGACAGCCGGCTCGCCTTCACCGCCGGATGTAGATGGAAGCGCACCGCGAAATCGGCGTCGCCGCCCTTGAAACGTCCACCCTGCGGCGGCGACAGCGTGTCCTCGCCGTCGATCCGCGCGCCGTCATTGGCGATCATCAGCACGCGGCGGTGGATCGCACCGAACTTGGCCATGTAGCCGTCATGCGAGGTCGTGAGCAGCGTGCCGTTCTGCACGATCTCGCGGTAGCTCTCGACCTCGACCGGCCCGCTGATGACGGGTGCGCCATGCAGCAGCCGCTTCATCGCCGACATCTCCACGAACTGGCACGACGACGTGTCGTGATAGGTCAGCGTCGAATGCGCCGCCGTGCCGCGCGCGAACGGCCGCCAATTGTCGCGCCCCGTCGTCGGCATACCGCAATTGGTGACGATGCGGCTGATGCCGGAGGACAGTTCGAACGACAGGCAGCCGGCATGGGCGTCATGGCTCACGCCCGCCGGCGGCGGGGGGCCGGTGTCGATGATCAGCGTGGTCTGGCCGGCGTCGAGACGCTGGAAGCCGGTATGCGGCATGTTCGCCATCGGCGCGCCGTGGGTGTCGTCATAGGCGAGCAGCGTGGCGAGCAGGTCCGAGGGCGTCGCGCTCATGCCGTTGAACAGCGCGAAATTGCCGTCGCCGTGCCGGAAGAAGCGCAGCATCGGCATCATGCGATCGATCGCGTTGAGCAGTGCGGGTGGCGGCGCGATGTTGCGCGCGGCAAAGGTCTGCCGCAGCGGCAACAGGTCGATCAACAGCTCGATCAGCGCGCCCGGGTTGCGCGAGATGTGGCCGCCGTCGGGCAGGATCTGCCGCTGCAATTCATCCGAGAGTTTTTTCGAGGCGCTGCGGATGTGGCTGGCCTGGTTGGCGAGGCAGAGTGCCGTGTAGCACAGCGCGATCAGCACCTGGAGCTTCGGCACCCCGTCCGGGATGTTGAGCATGGTGTAGCGGAGGAAGCGGATCTCGCGCGCCAGCGCGCGCAGATAGCGGCGGTAGAATTTGTTGTCGGTGTCGTTGAGCACCAGCGGTGCCTGCGACAGCAGCGAGATGACGCGCCGCGCCAGCACATCGGCGCGCCGCGCGACGGGGCGGCGCTTGTTGGCGGGGTTGGCGATCCAGTCCTCGACCAGCGCGCGCGCATTCGCCCGCGTCAGCGCGGTGTCGGCGGCGCGCAAATGGCGCAGCCAGCCGAAGCCGAGCAGCGCGACTTCCCAATCCTCCGACGGCGGCTCGAGATCGAAGATCGAGCGGCCATGACAATTGACGATCTTGCCGGCGAAGACGAAACGGCCGGCATAGATCTCGGCGGCGCGGGTCGCGTCTGCCGTGCGCAGGTCATGCGGCGCGATGATCAGCCGGTCGGTGCGGCCCGGCCAGACCCGCGACAGGGCCACGGAGCCGCCGCTCGCGCGCGCGAGCATGTTCCGCGCGAAGCGGTTCATGACCAGCGTCGAGATTCGTCTGCGTTGAGCGACCGACACGCCTTGCCTTGTAAGGGGGAGAGGATTCCGACGAATCCTTTTAATCCCAAAATCGGACGCCTGACACCACCTTGAAAGGGGGCGAATCAGCGTCGTGACCGCAAAAACCGGTGCAAAATCAGGATTTAACGAGCCTGGCGGCGTAAAATCCGTCGAGCCCGCCAAGCTTTGGATCGGCGTTCGGCAGATGGCTGGGCAGGGTGCGCAGGTCGCCATCGGCGGTGATGATCTCGGAGAGCCCGGAGACCTCGGACGCTTCGATCGGCACGCGCCGCAGCGCAGGCTCCGCGGCCAGCAGCGCGGCGATGGCCTGCTCGCCCTCTTCGGGCTCCAGCGAACAGGTGCAGTAGACCAGTGTTCCGCCGGGCTTGAGCAGCGAGACGGATTTTCGCAGAAGGCGCTGCTGGAGCGTGGTCAAGGCCGCGACGTCGGACTCCTGCCGCAGCCATGCCACGTCGGGGTGACGGCGAATCGTGCCGGTCGAGGTGCAGGGCGCATCGATCAGGATACCGTCGAAGCCGTCCGCCGGGCCGGGCCATTCCACGGCGTCGGCGACGACCGTCTCGGCCTGGAGCGACAGCCGTGCCAGATTTTCGCGCAGCCGCGCCACCCGGGCGGGCGAGCGGTCGATCGCCGTGACATGCGCGCCGGCCTGCACCAGTTGGGCGGTCTTGCCGCCGGGGGCCGCGCAGAGATCGGCGATGGATTTGCCGGCGATGTCGCCGAACAGCCGGGCCGGCAGCGCGGCGGCCGCGTCCTGCACCCACCATTGTCCCTCGGCGAAGCCGGGCAGCATGGTCACCGCGCCGTGCAGAACCGTGCGCACCGATCCGGTCGGCAGCACCTCGCCATGCAGCCGGCTCGCCCATTGCTCGGCGTCCGACTTCACGGTCAGATCGAGCGAAGGGTCGTGGCCGAGCGCGAGCGCCATGTCCCGTGCGACGGTCTCGCCGTAATGCGCGCTCCAGCGCGCGAGCAACCAGGGCGGCAGGTCCAGCGACTGCGCGGCAACCTCCTCCACCAGCGCCTTGCCCTCGCGCGCGCAGCGGCGCAGCACGGCGTTGACGAGGCCGGCATAGCGCGCGGCGCGCCGGTCGGATTGCACGAGGCGAACGGAGAGATCGACTGCGGCGTGATCGGGCACGTCCATCCAGAGGATCTGTGCGGCGCCGATCAGAAGCGCGCTCTGCGCACGCGGTGCGTCGGATGGAATGCCCTTGTCGAGCAGGCGAGAGAGCACGTGGCCGAGCGTGCCGAGCCGGCGCAGGATGGTCGCCACCAAGCGCCGCATCAGCGCGCGGTCGCGGTCGGCCAGCGTCTTGAGTCCGGGATGAGCGCCGGCGCCGTCGAGCTGATCGTCGAGCGTACGGCGCTTGTGCAGCACACCGTCGACGATATCGGCGGCGATCCGCCGTGCCGCGAGACCGGGCACTTCGGACGGAGGTGCGAAACGTTGAGATGGCATGCGGCTTAAGGTTCTGAGCGAGCGGCAGTTCCGCCGAAGGGGCGCATGCCTTAACAACCCCAGCTGTGGCACGCGAATATGCCAAATGTAAGAATGACCTCTGGCGTTTACATCCCGTGACGATCATTTCAGCAATGTTTTATTGGACGTCGCGCGCGTTCCGATCTTGCGCTAGGAACCCAGACGATGAGTGACCAGCCCTCCGTTCCCGATCGCAAGCCGCTTTCCCCAGCCGCCCAGCGTGCGCTGGCCGAAGCCGAGGCGCGACGGCAGGCCGCGGCTGCCCAGGCCGAGGCGGCGCCGAAGGAGTTGCAGGGACCCAAAGGACCCGAGCCCACCCGTTACGGCGATTGGGAGCGCAAAGGCATCGCCTCGGACTTTTGAGACGCTGGCCTGTAAGGTCGCCTTGTAAGGCTCTCTTGCCGCCGCGCCCGACTCAGCCCTAGCGTGCGCGGATGTCGCGCTTCGATCCGAGCCATCCATATCGGCCTTCCTACAGCGGCGCGCCGTTCGGCCGGCGCTTCTCCGGATTGTTGCCGTGGATGTTCGTGGTCGGCGTCGCGGTGGCGGTCGTGCTTGCTTTCCGCCACGGGACGAACTGGCCCATTCCGCAGATAGCCGATGGTCGGCCGCAAGATGCCGAAATCATCTTGCAGCAGGCCAATCCGGACATCCGCAAAACGGTCGACGTCATCCGCACCATCGACGGCGATACCTTCCTCGCGCGCGTGCATCAACGCGATGGCCGCGACCTCGTCGCGCGCGTTCGCCTGCGCGGCATCGATGCACCCGAGATGAAGGCATCCTGCCAGGAAGAACTGGACAAGGCTCAAGCCGCAGCCGACGCGCTTCGTAATCTGCTCGGACAGGGCGGTGTCACGATTTCCAATCTCGGCCCGGACAAATACGGACGCATTCTCGCCGACGTCGCCACCAGGGGGACCGCCAGCGTCTCGGCAGCGCTGCTCGCAGGCGGCTATGCGCGCAGTTACAATGGCGGCCATCGCGACGGTTGGTGCGCGCGGAGCTGGCGCTTCTGGTAACAAAAGAGCCGCGTCGCAAGACGCGGCCTTCGCCGTCCGGCTCCGATCGGCGCGATCAGCGCGCCACGACCACCGTCGTGCCGACGGAGACGCGGCTGTAGAGATCGGTGATGTCGTCGTTGAGCATGCGGATGCAGCCGTAGGACACGAAGCCGCCGACCGAGCCCGGCACGTTGGTACCGTGGATCGCATATTCACCGCCGGCCAGCGTCATCGCGGCGACGCCCATCGGATTGCGCGGCGATCCGCCCGGAATGACGTCGGGAAGCTGCGGCTTGTCGCGCCTCACTTCGGCCGGAGGCGACCAGGCCGGATTAAGGTACTTGCCGTCGATGCGGGTGGTGCCGGCCCATTGCTTGCCGGACTTGCCGACGCCGACCGGATAACGCACGGCGTGGCCGTTATCGAGGATGAGATAGAGCCGCCGCTCGTTGGTTTTGACCACGATGGTGCCCGGCGAATAATCGGCCAGGCGTGTTCCCACCATTTCCGGCCGCGCCTGCGCAGCCGTCGACATCAAGATGCCTGCCCCGATGGTGGCGGCCAGCGCCACAGCAATCCTCATCGCCATCAATGCTTCCCCTTGCCCCGAACGGGTCGTCCAAATCTACGCAGAACTCGGCAATCGCTGCCTCGCCCAGACATTCTTAACCGCACCTGTTAACCGGATGGTTTCCACGCGCGGCCGCCGAGGGCCAGCCAGCAGGGGGAACAAAGGAAATGTTCGAAATAAAGTAAATGACAAGAAAACAACACTCGGGGGGAAAGATGCGGGCGCGGCCGAACGCGCCCTGACAAGTGCGTGACGATGTGAACGGCCGTCATTCCGGGCGCGCGACAGCGCGACCCGGAATCTCGAGATTCTCAGGCGCGCAACGGCGCGCCGGAGTTCGGTCCTGCGGACCGAACCGGAATGACGATGTGTTGTGAGCTTACGCCGAGGTCTGCTTCTTGTTCTGCCGGTTCTTGACGAGGTCGTCGACCACGGCGGGATCGGCCAAGGTCGAGGTGTCGCCCAGGCTGCCCGGCTCGTCCTCGGCGATCTTGCGCAGGATGCGGCGCATGATCTTGCCGGAGCGGGTTTTCGGCAGGCCCGGCGCGAACTGGATCTGGTCGGGCGAGGCGATCGGGCCGATCTCCTTGCGCACCCAGGTGACCAGCTCCTTGCGCAGATCCTCGGTCGGCTCGACGCCGGCCATCAGGGTCACATAGGCGTAAATGCCCTGGCCCTTGATGTCGTGGGGGAAACCGACGACGGCGGCTTCCGAGACCTTCTCATGCGCGACCAGCGCGCTCTCGACCTCGGCCGTGCCCATGCGGTGGCCGGAGACGTTGATGACGTCGTCGACGCGGCCGGTGATCCAGTAATAGCCGTCGGCATCGCGCCGGCAGCCGTCGCCGGTAAAATACTTGCCCTTGTAGGTCGAGAAATAGGTCTGCTCGAAACGGGCGTGATCGCCATAGACCGTGCGCATCTGGCCCGGCCATGACCGCGTCAGGCAGAGATTGCCCGTGGTCTCGCCGTCCAGCACCTTGCCGTCGGCATCGACGATTTCGGGCGCCACGCCGAAGAACGGCTGTGTCGCCGAGCCCGGCTTCAATTTGGTCGCGCCCGGCAGCGGCGTGATCAGGATGCCGCCGGTCTCGGTCTGCCACCAGGTGTCGACGATCGGGCAGCGGTCGTCGCCGACGACGCGATGGTACCACTCCCAGGCTTCGGGATTGATGGGCTCGCCGACCGAGCCGAGCAGGCGCAAGCTCGCACGCGAGGTCTTCTTCACGGGCGCGTCGCCCGACTGCATCAAGGCGCGGATCGCGGTCGGCGCGGTGTAGAAGATGTTGACCTTGTGCTTGTCGATGACGTTCCAGAACCTGGAATTATCCGGGTAGTTCGGCACGCCCTCGAACATCAGCGTGGTCGCGCCGTTGGCCAGCGGCCCGTAGAGAATGTAGCTGTGGCCGGTGACCCAGCCGACGTCGGCGGTGCACCAGTAGATGTCGCCGTCGTGATAGTCGAAGACGTATTGGTGCGTCATCGCGGCGAACACGAGATAGCCGCCCGAGGTGTGCAGCACGCCCTTGGGCTGGCCGGTCGAGCCCGACGTATAGAGGATGAACAGCGGATCTTCCGCGTGCATGTGCTCGGCCGGGCACTCGGTCGTCACCATCTTGGCCGCGTCGTGGTACCAGAGGTCGCGCGACGGATTCATCTCGACCGTGCCGCCGGTGCGCTTGACCACGATGACCCAGTCGACGCCGTCAGCCTTGGTGAGCGCCGCGTCGACATTGGCCTTCAGCGGCACCTTCTTGCCGCCGCGCAGGCCTTCATCCGCGGTGATGATGACCTTGGATTGGCAGTCGTTGATGCGCTGGGCCAGGCTGTCCGGCGAGAAGCCGGCGAACACCACGGAGTGGATGGCGCCGATCCGCGCGCAGGCCAGCATCGCATAGGCCGCTTCCGGAATCATCGGCAGGTAGATGGTGACGCGGTCGCCCTTCTTGACGTTGCGGGTGCGCAGGATGTTGGCCATCCGGCAGACCTCGTCGTGCAGCTCCTTGTAGGTGATGTGCCGGGATTGCGAGGGATCGTCGCCCTCCCAGATGATCGCGGTCTGGTTGGCGCGCTTGTGCAGATGCCGGTCGATGCAGTTCCAGGCGACGTTGAGGACGCCGTCCTCGAACCATTTGATCGAGATGTTGCCGGGCGCAAACGAGACGTTCTCGATCTTGGTGGGCGCCTTCATCCAGTCGATGCGCTTGGCCTGCTCAGCCCAGAAGCCGTTCGGGTCCGAGATCGAGCGGGCGTACATCTCCTTGTATTTGGCCTGGTCGATCCAGGCGCGCTTAGCCCACTCCACGGGGACGTCGTAGATCTTCTCGGACATGTTTCCCTCCACATACGGCAAGCCGAACCCAAGCGACTGGCGAGCTGACCTGATCGTTGAACTGATTATGCGTCGGGCTAACCGGACCCGACAAGGAGCACAAGCTGGACCTTCGGTGGGCCGCCGGCCATGCGAAGGATCAAGGGGTGAGGGGCGACTGTCGCAGATCTGAAACAGGCCGGAACCTGCCTTTCGGCTCTTTACCCAAGCCGCCGAAACAGGCCGGCGCAGGCCCCATGCGTCCGTAGGAGGTATTTAGAAACCTCTCCTCACTGATTCGGGACTCGCAATACGGTTCGGAACACCCTAAATGGCCAACCCGGGGCCCAACGAGGCCCCTTGGAACAAAAATCAGAACAATCGCATTGACCGATAACAGGCAGGGCTAAGGCATAACACTATGATGGATCAGCAGAATCTCGGGACAATGCGGCCCGCTTCAGCCGATCCTTCTGCTGTTGCACTGGCCAAAGCCCTCGGACAATGGCCGAAACCGGCCACTTTTAGGCGTCCCAGCCCGAAAAAGGCCTTCGATACGACCCCCGCCACCTCGGTCGAGGCGCTCGCGAAGGAACTGGGCCTGCGGCTCGGCGACCAGAACGAGCTGAAGATTCGGCGCATCAAGCGCGGCAAGGGCTATTCCTTCGTCCGTCCCAACGGGGCACATATCCGCGACGCCCGCACCATCCGCCGGCTGCATTCCATGGCGGTGCCGCCGGCCTATCGCGAGGTGCGCTATTCGGCCGATCCGAGCTCGCATCTCCAGGCGGTCGGCCGCGATGCCGCGGGCCGGCTGCAATACCGCTATCATGCCGATTGGGAAAAGGTCCGCGAGCAGCGCAAGGCGCACCGGTTGGAAAAGCTCGTCGGCGCGCTGCCAAAAATCCGGCGCAAGGTCTCGATGTTCCTGTCGGGCGACGAGCCGACGCGGGAGTTCGCGCTCTCGGCCGTGATCGAGCTGATCGCACGGACCGCGATCCGCCCCGGCAACGAATCCTATGCCCGCCTCAACGGCACCCGCGGCGCGACCACGATGCTGAAATCCAACGTCACGCTGGAAGACGATAGCTTCGTGCTGACCTTCAAGGCGAAGGGCGGTAAGGCGGTGCGGAAGGAGTGCGACGCGGCCAAGCTGGTGCGTGCGATCGGCATTCTGCGCGGCGTTCCCGGCAAGCGCATGTTCCAGTATCGCGATGCCTCCGGCATCGTGCGCGCGGTCAGCACCACGCAGGTGAATGCGTTCCTGCGCGAGATCGCCGGCATCAAGATCTCGCTGAAGGATTTTCGCACGCTGATGGCGTCCGCGGTGGTCGTGGAATCATTGTCGCGGATCACGCCGGCAACCAGCCAGCGCGGCCGCAAGAAACAGGTGCTGGATGCGATCCGCGCCGCTGCCGACCAGCTCTCCAACACGCCGGCGATCTGCCGCAAGAGCTACGTCCACGACACCATCGTCACCGCCTTCGAGGACGGCATCCTCGAACGCTTCGCCGCGACCATGAAGGGCCAGCGCTCGCAGGCCAGGCGCGAGCAGCTCCTGGCGCAGGTGGTGGCGACGGCGGCGGTGTAACGGTCACGATGCCGTAGTCCTAGGGTGGGCAAAGGCGCGCTGCGCCGTGCCCACCAGTCTTCACGAAATCGATGACAGGCAGCGTGGGCACGCTTCGCTTTGCCCACCCTACGCCTCGTCGGGCAAACCCTTGTCGGGACCGGGATCCCTGCCCGCAGCCGACATCGTGAGCCGTTCCAGATAGTGCGCCCACCCCTTCGCATGCGCGGCCGCCTGTGCTTCGGTCGGCAGCCCGCTATGGGTCATGCGCAGCAGCGTGCCGCCGTCGCGTTCGATCAGATCGATCTCGATCAGGCTCGAGCCGGGCGGCACTTCCTGGCCGCCCTCCCAGCCGAACGTGTAGGCCAGGCGATGCACCGGCACGACCTCGCGGAAGGTGCCGCGGCCGACGCCGCCGCGCGGGCCGATACCCTTCAGCAGATAGAGCCCACCGGGATGCGGTTCCGTGGTCGCGTCGGATCCCATCCAGCTCAGGATCTTCTCGGGGTCGGTGAGATAGGCGAAGACGGTGGCACGCGGGGCCGCGATCTGGGTTTCGCGTCGCACTACGAACGGTTCGGTCATCGGCGATCATCCCTGGGCTGACATTGGGACATGGCGGCGCCGCGCTGGCCCGTCAAGGATTGCCCGTGACAAAGCCGGCCTGCCTTCGCCATCATTGGACCATGCAGCTCTCCCCGACCCTCGCCTGGCTTGTCGACACCGCCTCCGATGTCCCGGGGGCCGACCGCCTGCTCGCGGAACTCGGCGCCCATCTGGTCGCCGACGGCGTGCCGCTTGCGGCAGGGAGCCTGACGCTAGAGGTGCCGCATCCCCTGATCGCGAAGCGGACCTGGCTGTGGCGCGCCGAGGGCGGCCAGGTGATCGAAGCGCTGGGCTTTGCGCCGGGCGGACTGGCGCCCGACCCGCCCAACGATGCCGGCCGCCGCTGGCTGCGGAACAGCGCACGCGGCGAGGTCCACGAAGACAGCGTCGGGCGGTCCGATGGACCGTTGCTTGGCTGGATCGGGCCGCGTCCGTTCACCGCAGACGAGATCGAGCAACTGCGCCAGGCCGCGCGCTTTGCCGCGACGCCGCTCGCCGTGCTCGCGGCGCGTGCCACGTTACGCGCGACGCTGGATGCCTATCTGGGCAAGCGCAGCGCCGAGCGGGTGCTGGCGGCGCCGTTGCGGCGCGATCTCGGCGAGACCATTCAGGCCGCGCTGCTCTATGCGGACTTGCGCAATTTCACGACCTTGTCCGAAACCAATTCGCCCACCGATGTCATCGCGGCGCTCGATGCCTGGTTCGATCGCATCGCCGGCGCGGTTCATGCCTTCGGCGGCGAGGTGCTGAAATTCATCGGCGACGGCGTGCTCGCGATCTTTCCGGTGGGCGATGCGTCGCCGCGTCGGGCGTGTGACGCCGCCCTGCGCGCGGCAGGCGCGGCCAGGGCAGGAATGGCGCATCTCAATGACGAGCGCCACGGCCAGGGCCTGCCGCCGCTCGCATTCGGCGTCGCGCTCCATCTCGGCGAGATGCTGTGGGGCAATATCGGCGCCGCCAACCGGCTCGATTTCACCGCGATCGGTCCCGCCGTCAATCTCGCCAGCCGGCTCGAAGGATTGTGCAAGCCGCTTGGCCAGACCGTGCTGGTGTCGGGCCCGCTCGCCGCCGAGACGGACATGCCCATGATCGCGCTCGGATCTCATCCGCTCCGCGGCATTGCCGCGCCATGCGAGGTCTTTGCGCTGCCGGAGAGTTGAGCTGGATACGGTAGCCCGGATGGAGCCAACGGGTCGGCGCAAAGCGCCGCCCGATGACAGGCTCCGCGTAATCCGGGACAGTCTTTCCGTACGCGCTAATCCCGGATATCGCTTCGCTCATCCGGGCTACGGCAGCAACTACATCCCGCCCATCTTGCAGACGAGCTTCCACTCTTCCGCCGTCACCGGCTGCACCGACAGGCGCGAATATTTCACCAGCGCCATGGAGGCCAGCTTCTTCTCGGCCTTGACCGCGGCCATCGTCACCGGCGTCTTCAACGGCTTGTCGGCCTTGATATCGACGCAGACGAATTTTTCGGTCTTGTCGGTCGGGTCGGGATAGGCCTCCCTGACGACTTCCGCGATGCCGACGATCTCCTTGCCCTCGTTGGAATGATAGAAGAACGCCTTGTCGCCCTTCTTCATGGCGACGAGGTTCTGGCGCGCGGTGAAGTTGCGCACGCCGGTCCAGGCCTCGCCCTTGGCGCCCTTGGCCACCTGCTGGTCCCAGGACCACACCGACGGTTCGGATTTCACCAGCCAGTAGTTCATCGCGCGCCCTATCCGTTCGTTATGCCGGGCCAGAGCGCGAAGCGCGTCTTCGCACCAGAAGACCCGGCCATCCACGTCTCTGCTTCCGTGTTCAATATCAAGACGTGGATGCCCGCGACAAGCGCGGGCATGACGGAAGATGTCATTCCTCTGCCTTGAAGGGGCGCGTCAACAGTCCCGAGATCGCGGCGTCGATCGTGCTCCTGCCGCTCAGGATCGCCGCGACCGCTTCGGATACCGGCATCTCGATGTTTTGCGAAGCTGCGAGTTCGATCAGCACCGGTGCGGTGAACTCGCCCTCGGCGAGCTTGCCGGCGGGCGGCTGCTCGCCGCGGCCGAGTGCGAGGCCAAGCGCAAAATTGCGCGACTGCGGGCTCGAACAGGTCAGGATCAGATCGCCAAGGCCGGAAAGGCCCGCGAGCGTCTCGCTGCGTGCGCCGAGCCCACGGCCCAGGCGTGTCAGCTCGGCAAAGCCGCGGGTGGTGAGCGCAGCCTGGGCGGAGGCGCCGAGCTTGCGTCCGATCGCGATGCCGACTGCGATCGCCAGCACGTTCTTGGCCGCGCCGCCGATCTCGACGCCGCGGATGTCGGTGGAGTGATAGGGCCGGAATGTCGGCGAGCCCAACGCCTGCACCAAATGGCTTGCCAGCGCCTCGTCCTTCGCAGCCAGCGTGACCGCCGTCGGCAGTCCGCGCGCGACATCGTCGGCAAAGCTCGGGCCCGACAGGATCGCGGGCTGGGCGTGGGGCGCGGCCTCTGCAATCACCTCTGTCATGAATTTGTGCGTGCCGTGCTCGATGCCCTTGGCGCAGGCCACGACCGGCGTCGGTTTTGTCAGATGCGAGGCCAGCATGTTGACCGCACCGCGCAGATGCTGCGCCGGCGTTGCGATCAGCAGCATGTCTGCGCGCGCGGCGAGGGCCAGTTCGTTCGTGACGACGATCTCCGGCGCCAGCCGCACGCCGGGCAGCCGCGGATTGTCGCGGGTCGAGCCGATGCGGGTGGCATGCTCCGCATTGCGCGCCCAGAGTGTCACGTTCCTCCCGGCCCGCGCCGCCACCGTCGCCAGCGCCGTACCCCAGGCACCTGCCCCGATCACCGCGACGGATTGGAACGCGGCCATCGCTAGAATCCCGCCCGCGTGTTGCCGTAGCCGGCCGGCGCCGTGGCGTTGGCATCGAGCAGCCAGCGCGCGCGGGGCCGGGCTTCCATCGTGTCGGTCATGCCGAGCGCGAGGCGTTCGGCGCCGGCCCAGGCGATCATCGCGCCATTGTCGGTGCAGAGCGCCGGCGGCGGCATGATCAGCTGCGTCCCGGCCCGTCTTGCGACGTCATCGAGCGCGCCGCGGATCGCCTGATTGGCCGCGACGCCGCCCGCTGCGACCAGCGCACGCGGCGCGCCGAACTGCTCGCGGAACAGCCTGAGGCCGACGCTCAGCCGGTCGGCCGTCGAGTCCAGCACGGCGGCCTGGAAGCTCGCGCAGAGGTCGTTGATGTCCTGCGGCGTGATCTCGGTGATCCGGCTCGCCTCGTTGCGCACTGCCGTCTTCAGTCCCGACAGCGAGAAATTGGCGTCCGGGCGTCCCTGCATCGGCCGCGGAAAGGCAAAGCGCGCGGCATCGCCGCTGGCCGCCGCGCGCTCGACCTGCGGCCCACCCGGATAGGGCAGGCCGAGCATCTTTGCGACCTTGTCAAAGGCCTCGCCGATCGCGTCGTCGACGGTGGTGCCAAGCCGCACATACTCACCCACGCCGGTGACCGCGACGATCTGGGTGTGACCGCCCGAGGCGAGGAACAGGCAATAGGGAAATTCGATTGCGTCGGTCAGGCGCGGCGTCAGCGCATGGGCTTCGAGATGGTTCACCGCAACCAGCGGCGTGTCGTGCACCATCGCGATCGCCTTCGCGGTGGTGAGCCCGACAATGACGCCGCCGATCAGCCCGGGACCTGCGGCTGCCGCAACGCCGTTGAGCTGCGCGAAGCCGATGCCGGCCTCGCGCATGGCGCGGTCGATGATGCCGTCGAGCAGGTCGACATGGGCGCGCGCGGCGATCTCCGGCACGACGCCGCCGAAACGGGCATGCTCCTCGACCTGCGATCGCACGATATTGGACAGGATCTTGCCGCTGCCGTCGGGCGCGCGCTCGATCACGGCCGCGGCGGTCTCGTCGCAGGTGGTTTCGATGCCCAGTACCAGCATTGGCGAATCGTTGTCCAATCTGTGCCCTTGCGCTCATCCATAAAGCAGAGTTCTGGTACGTCCGGTAGCATTCCGGGGTCACCTTGCGCAATTGCCGCGCGCGGGCCGTCCTCGTGAAAGCGTCGCCGCCACGCGGCCCTGGGAACACAAAGCATGTCCATTCTTGTCACACGACCGCATCCCGACAACGAGGCGACGGCGGCAGGTCTGCGTGCGCGGGGTCATGAGGTGCTGTTGGCGCCGGTGCTCAAGTTCGAACCGGTCGTTTTCCATGATGAAAGCGAAGCCGATTACAGCGGCATCATCGTCACCTCGGCCAACGCGATCCGCGCCGTCGCGCCGCAATTGCAGAATCGCGAGCTGTTGCAGCTGCCGCTGTTTGCGGTCGGCGAGCATACCGCGACTGCCGCGCGCGACGCGGGCTTTGCCGAGGTGATCGTCGCCGGCGGCGATGCCGCGGCTTTGCGTGACAAGGTGGTGCAGAGCGCTCGTGACAAGGTCGTGAAGAAAAAAAGTACGCTGCTCTATCTGGCGGGCGCGGACCTGTCGCGCGATCTCGGCGGGGAGCTCGGGGCCGAAGGCTTCAATGTGGTCACGCAGACCACCTATCGCATGGCTCCGGTCAAGCATCTGCCGCGCGAGGTCTGCGAGGGGTTTGCCGCCCATGGGATCGGGGCGGTGCTGCACTACTCCCGGCGCAGCGCGCGGGCCTTCCTGGAGGCGGCGCGGGGCGAAGGCGTTGAAATCTCCGCGCTGGCGATCCCGCAATGCTGCCTGTCCGAGACGATCGCCGGCGTGTTGCGCGAGGCCGGTGCGTCGCAGGTTCTGGTGGCCGCCACGCCGGATGAAAATGCCTTATTTGATGCCTTGGAGCGTGCTTTGCGGACCCGTTTGGCGTAAGAGGACGGGCCGAATCCGGCGAAATCGGGTCCGCCCAAAGATCCGTGAAGGGCATGTAAGTTTGAGGAACCGTCACGATGGCCGATGACAAGCCTGAAGACGCAGGATTGGCCCCCGAGTCCGGCCGTGCCAAGCGCACCCCGCCCACCATCGAGCTCGAGGCGACCGAAGTCTCCACCCAGCCGCAGGACGTGGCGGGCGAGCCGGAGGCGCAGCCGGCGCCCGAGCACGCCGAGCCTGAACATGCAAAATCCGAGAAGGCTGAAGCCGAGCCCGAGCGCGCCGAGGCGCAGGCTGGCGTTGCGTCCGCACCGGTGTCGTCGCCAGTGTCGTCATCAGTGTCGTCCTGGGTCATTGCGCCAATCTCCGGCGCGGTGGCCGCGGCGCTGGTGATCGCGGTCGGCTGGATGCTGGGTTGGCCCGCGGTGCAGGCGCCGCCGGCTGCGCCGCAAGTGACGAGCGCGACGGTCGATGCGCTGAGCGGACGCGTTGCCGCCGTTGAGGCCAAGGCCGGCAAGCCCGCAGCCGATCCGGCGATGGTGTCGCGGATCGATGCGCTGGAAAAATCCGTCGGTGCCTTGCGCAGCGACATCGCCGGTCTGCGCGCGCAGTCCGACAAGACCGCAAGCGCCCTGAACGATGCGAAATCCGCGCCGGCCGCCGCGGCGGCCTCATCCGACCTCGCGGCCCTCAACGAGCGCATCTCCCAGCTCGAGCGTGCCAGCAAGACCGATCGCGCCGCGCTCGCGCAGCAGGGCGAGAAGATCGCCGGTGCGAAGCCGATGGATGACAAGCCGCTGCGCAACGTGGTCGCGGCCGCCCTGCTCGACGTCGCCGTTCGTCACGGCGATCCCTACGAGTCGCAGCTCGCCGCGGCGCGCTCGCTTGCGGCCAAGCCCGAGGCGCTGAAGCCGCTCGAAGTCTTCGCATCGTCGGGCATCCCGACGCCGGTCGCGCTCAGCCGCGAGCTCCTCAACAACATCGTGCCGAAATTGGCGCCGCCGGCGGAGCCGCCCGCCAGCGGCGGCGGTATCGTCGAGCGGCTTCAGGCCGGGGCATCGAAGCTGGTCCGCATCGAGCGTACCGACGGGGTCGGCAACGATCGCGGCGCCATCGTCGCGCGGGTGACCGCGGCGGCGCTCCGCAACGATTTCGTCGAGGCGCGGCGCGAATTGAAGAACCTGCCCGAGGCGGATCTCGCCCCCGCGCAAGCCTGGCTCGACAAGGCCAATGCGCGCGATGCCGCGCTGGCGGCGTCGCGCAAATTCGCCGACGACGCCATGGCGGATCTCGCCAAGCCTGCTCAATAAGATTCGCGCAACAATCTGCGCGTATAGGGATCGCCATGCTTCGCATCGTCCTCTTTCTTGTCCTGATCGCGCTGGCGGCGGCTGGCGGGGCCTGGGTCGCCGACCAGCCCGGCGATCTGGTTCTGACCTGGGGCGGTGTCCGCGCCACAACGACGTTTCCCAGGTTCGTGCTCGGGCTCGGCATCTTTGCCGCGGCGGTCGTGTTGGTCTGGAGCATCCTGACCGTGATCTGGCGCACGCCGGGGCGGCTGCGCCGCCGTCGCCACGACAAGCGCCACGCCCGCGGCCGCCATGCCATCACCCACGGCCTGCTCGCGATCGGCCATGGCGACACCGCGCTTGCCCGTCGGCACGCCGAAGCGGCGCGGCGCCATGCGCCCGACGATCCGCTCGCGCTTCTGTTGCACGCACAGTCGGCGCAGCTCGAAGGCAATCGCGACGAGGCCCAGCGCGCCTTCCGCGCCATGGCCGAGCGCGCGGATACGCGGCTGCTCGGCCTGCGCGGCCTGTTCATCGAGGCGCAGCGTGCCGACGATGCGGTCGGCGCAGTGATGATCGCGGAGGAAGCGATCAAGCTGTCGCCGTCGTCGACCTGGGCGTCGCATGCGGTGCTCGGCTTCCGCTGCGCGCGCGGCGATTGGAGCGGCGCGCTTGCGATCCTCGATTCGAACCTGTCCGCCGGCCTGATCGACAAGGCCGCCTATCGGAGGCAGCGCGGCGTGCTGCTCACGGCGCGCGCGCTGGAATTGGAGACCATGGACCGCGACGTCGCGCGCGAGAGCGTGATGGAGGCGATCAAGCTCGCGCCCACGCTGGTGCCGGCCGCGGTGCTCGCCGCGAAATTCGAGAGCGAGGCGCATCAGGTGCGCCGCGCCATGAAGCTGGTCGAGGTCGCCTGGCTCGCCAATCCGCATCCCGATCTCGCGGACGCCTACGCGCATGTGAAGCTCGGCGATTCCGCACGGCAGCGCTTGCAGCGGGTCGAGACGCTCGCGGCCAAAACGCCTGCCGGCAAACCGGGTCATATCGAGGGCCAGCTCGCGCTCGCGCGCGCCGCGATCGATGCCTCCGAGTTCGCCCGTGCGCGCGCCGCGCTCGCGCCCTACGTCAACGATCCGACCCAGCGCGTCGCACTGCTGATGGCCGAGATCGAGCGCACCGAGCATGGCGACGGCGGCCGTGCCCGCGCCTGGACCTTGCGTGCGGTCCGCGCCCGCCACGACCCGGCCTGGACCGCGGACGGTTATGTCAGCGATCGCTGGCGTCCGGTTTCGCCGGTCACGGGCCGGCTCGACGCCTTCCAGTGGCAGACGCCGGTCGCAAGCCTGCCCTCCGACAGAAGCACCACGATCGAGTCCTCGGCCTTTGAGGAAGCCATGCTCGCGGCCCCGCCGCCGAAGCGGGTAACGGCAGCCAGCGAAACTCCGGCGGAACCGGTCGTGGTAGCGTCGGTCCCAGCCGCGCAGGACAATGCCCCCCCGGAAGTCAAGGACGAGCCGGAGGTCACGCCCGTCGGCCCGATGAAACCGGCCCCCGAGACCGCCGAATCATCGCCGCCGGCGGCGACGCCGGTGTTCCGGACCCGCGCCGACCTCGGCAAGCCTGCGCTGGCGCCGATCCCCGCCGTCATTCCGATCATCCGTGCCCCGGATGATCCCGGCATCGACGACGAGGGTCCGAGCGATGAATTTACGGAACAAATCGGCACGCCCAAGGCCCATGCAAAGGCCCAGGCCGGCGGCTGGCGCGGATTCTGGTCCCGCTGGGGCGCGTGAGGCGCATTTCGAAGCCGGCTCCACCTTGCCAATTCGGGCCATGCCCGATATCAGGAGCGCGCGTATCGGGGCCGGCATCGCCGGGCCCCGGCAGGGTTCGCCGCAATAGCTCAGTTGGTAGAGCACGTCATTCGTAATGACGGGGTCGGGGGTTCGAGTCCCTCTTGCGGCACCAGCACTTGCATCTGAAATTATAGGCTTTCTTCGCCCCCAAGGCACTCTCGTTCGAAAGAGCTCTGCCCGCAAGGAACCACCCCGTAACCACGATTTTTTATTCGAAAGTACCCCCCCGGATTTGGGGCCCCACCGCTCTTTTCACGATCGAGCAAAAGGCCAATTCTAGGGCCAGCGACCTGCTGCCGCGAAGTGACGTGGAGGCGATGAGAACGTGCCGATCTCTGGGAAAGTCTAGCACGTTCGCCCTCCGTCAGTTGCCGCCCATTGCGCGGCTCTGTTGTCCGGGAGCTGCTGTTTGCTCCCGGTCCTCTACGCAGCCGCCTGATCGGCGCTTAGCGACGCGGGAACTAGATCGCCGCGCTGGCAAAGCTGCTTCACAACCTTATGCGCGAGCTTCGAGTCGCGGCAGCCTAGCGTGATCGCGTGACGGGGGCGACTAACCGCGACATAGAGCCCATTCAATTGTAGAAGATCCTCGTCATCAAACTCAGAGATGTCCGGCACCACTGTGACGTCAAACTCAAGTCCCTTTGCCTGAAGCGGGGTCGTGAAATGCGTTTTCAATCGCTCTGTTAGCCTTGCACGATCTGAAACTATCGGATTACGGAAGGAGCTTTCCAGGCTTGGTGCCATCAGCTCAAACCAAGTTTGCGTCGTTTCCGCATTGGGGCTGATCACCACAACGCTGGCGGTCCCTGGCAATGCGTTGATCCTTGCCGCTGCAAAGTTGGCCAATTCGGCTTGATCCTGGAAAGTATGCATTGGTGCGCCAACCGGTTGCTCTCCCAACGGTTCGACTTCGCCGGTCGTGAACGCACGAAAGCAGTTTGAGAGCCGCGCGAGTGGTCGTGATTGCCTAAAGTTCGTGTCGAGCATTATTTGCCGGATTGGCTCCGCTACATAGGGCAATGCGTGCGATACCTGTTGGAGTCCGCCAATATGCAGCTGCTGGCCAAGGTCGCCCGCGACCGTGATCTGGCGATACTTCCGCTTGGCACGATAGCCCATCAGGAAAACCTGCTGTTCGGTAAAATCTTGGTACTCATCAATGAACACGGCTATGCGGTCTGAGAATGTCCGCACGTAGGGAATGTCCTTGATATCACGTTCGAACCCATCACAAGCGAGCGCATTGAGGCACAGCGCCGTTACCACGTCGCTATCGGTCACGATTCGCTCCTCAAGGCGGAGCGCTGTTTGGGCTGTAGCTTTAGCCACGACCGAAACCTGATCTGGGAAGTTCTTGGCCAGCAGCGATGACAAATCGGAGCGCTTGTGCACTTCGACATAGAGTTCAGTTGGGTTAAGCAACCGGAAAAAACGAAGAGATACATTAAGGACGGCCTCGCGCAGCGCTCGACGTTCGAAGTCGTTCAGTGCTGCGGTTTCGTGATCGCTAAGACGTACGTCGCGGTCTAATGAGGCGGCCAGCCCTTGGAGTCCGCCGCTTCTACCCTTTAGCCCACGCGAAAGTCCCAGAATCCGGGCCCTCAGAGGACCGCTGCGCCAAAATTTACCTTCAATAGTCTGCCAGCGAGCATCGGACGTCCTGGCTCCGTCTGGCGTTTCGGGTTTCGAAAGGGGTTCTCGCAAAGTGGCTTCCATAGTCTCGGCGAGGTGCATGCAGGACGAATCAGCGAGAGCCATCAGCCAGAGCACAGTTTGTTGGATAGGGTCATTTGCGTCGGGAGAGCGCTTGTACGGGCGCCCGAACAGGCGGCGCGCCTGTCTTTCCTGATTTCGATATTCCTCGAAATCCATGATTTTCATGCGCATCTCAAGTTCTTCGGCTGTCTGCTTAAGGTACTGAACAAGACTGGGGCTGAGCACGAAGCCGATCATGTCGGACGAATCGAAATCCGCCCAATCGTTCGGATTGAGCCCATAGTCGCGCATATGCTCGCCCGATCGGAAGTTTGCAAAGAACTTCAGGCGTCCAAGAGCTACTGATGTCTTGCCGGTGCCGGCGATTCCGTGAACCGCGGTCACGCCGCGAACGGTGCGTATAGCATCCTCCTGCTCGCGTGTTGTTCGGGTAAAGAATTGTGAGCCAAGCGCCGCGTCTGGCTCGTCGGCGAAGATAACCATGGACCAATCGGACGGCCAGCAGGTATCGGATGTGCCACGCTCAGCCTCAGTTGCGGGTTTGGATGGCACTAGGCCGCGCGCTTCCCGAACTGATTGCTCGTTGGGCAAGCGGGCCGGCGCCGATGGGGGTTCGAGGAATGCGCGCACTCCCCGAATGATGTCGACTACGGAATCGCCGGCAACTTGAAATCGCGCAAGTTTGATGTC
>NZ_JBFULT010000018.1:0-34300 GCF_054049755.1 Bradyrhizobium sp. P5_C11_2 | reverse complement strand
GGCCGGGACCCATACCGCGGAATCTGTCGATTGGATAAGGTAGGAGTACCGAACAACGTGTCTTCGCCAAACTCCTCCCTGTGGTTATGGGTCCCGGCCTTCGCCGGGACGACGGGGAGAGAGGTCGCCGGCATCAATCCGCCACCAGCACATCCGCCACGAATTTCGGCTCGCGCACGGCCTGTCCGCTGAACGGCGAGCCCTGCTCGAACCACGAGCGCGGGGCAGGGGCGCCCCACAGCGTCTGCCGGCGCGGATCGCGCAGCGACCAGCGCAATGGCTCGTGATCGTGGTCACCGGTGAAATAATCGCTGGTATAGAGCTCGAGCCGATGGCCGTCGGGATCGCGGACGTAGAGGAAGAACGCGTTCGAGATGCCGTGGCGCCCGGGGCCGCGCTCGATGTTCTTGACGAAGCCTTGTGAAGCCATGACGTCGCAGAGATGGATGATGTTCATCGCYGTCGGCGTCCAATAGGCGAAGTGGTGCAGCCGCGGGCCCTTGCCATTGGTGATGGCGAAGTCGTGGACATTGCCCTTGCGATGCATCCAGGCAGCCGCGATGCGCCCCTGCGGCCCGTCTTCCTCCGCGTATTCGGTGAGGCGGAAGCCGAGCCGGGCGTAGAAGTCCACCGTGTCCTGCACTTCGGCGGCGAAGACGTTGAAATGGTCCAGCCGCTGCGGATGGCAGCCCCTGTACAGATCGTAGCGGCGCAGGAGGTGCGGCCGCCGGTCCATCGTCGCGTAGAGCTCGATCTGGAAGCCGAAGGGATCGGTGAATTGCAGCGTGCGGCCCTGGAACGGCTGGTCGACGAAGGCGTAAGCGAGGCCGTTCTCGGACAGGAACGCGGCCGCCCTGTCGAGATCCCTGTCGTTGCCCACCTTGAAGCCGAGCCGGTTGCAGGCCGGCACCGCCGCCTTGCGCAGCACCAGCGAGTGATGCTGATGCTCTTCCGCACCGCGCAGGTACACGACATTGTCGTCGGCGTCCTCAACATGCAGGCCGACGGTGGTCTCGTAGAATTCGCGGCTGAGCTTCAGATCGGTCACGTCGAGCACGGCATGGCTCGAGCGGATGATGTTGAAGGGCGGCTCGAAGACATGTTGCGGTACGGGCATTGCGTTTCCCTCTTTAGCTCCCGTCATTCCGGGATGCGCCGCAAGGCGCAGACCCGGAATCTCGAGGTTCCGGGTTCTCCGGGCCGCGCTTGCGCGGTCCCGTCGCCCCGGAACGACGAAGCGTTAAATTCCCAGTCTCTGAATCTTGTGCGTGCCCCGCGCCAGCGAGACGTGCTTGGTTTCCATATAGAAGTCGAACGAATAGTCGCCGCCGTCGCGGCCGATGCCGGAGGCCTTCATGYCGCCGAACGGCGTCGGCAGATGGCGGACGTTTTCCGAGTTCAGCCAGATCATGCCGGCCTCCAGTGCATCCGCAACCCGCAGCGCGCGGCCGACATCGTTGGTCCAGACATAACCGGTCAGGCCATAGCGGATGTCGTTGGCGATCTCGATCGCATCGGCCTCGTCCCGGAAGGGCAGCACGGTGAGGAAGGGACCGAACACCTCTTCCTGCGCCACGCGCATCTTGCCATGTGCGCCGGTGACCAGCGTCGGCTCGACATAATGCCCGCCGCCGGGGCCGTCATAGGCCTTGCCGCCGACCGCGATCGTCGCGCCGTCCTTCCGCGCGACGTCGAAATAGGAGCAGACCTTGGCGAGATGCCGCTCGTGGATCAGCGGCCCGATTTCAGTCGAGGGATCGAGGGGATGACCGACTTTCAGCGCCTTGACGCGCGCGGTGAGCTTCTCGATGAATTTCTCCGCAATGCTCGCCTGGATCAGCAGGCGGCTTGACGACGTGCAGCGCTCGCCATTGAGCGAGTAGATCATGAACACGACCGCATCGAGCGCGCGGTCGAGATCGGCATCGTCGAACACGATCACCGGATTCTTGCCGCCGAGCTCGAAATGCACGCGCTTCAAGGTCGGCGCGCCCTGGATCATGATCGCCGATCCCGTCGCACTCTCGCCGACGAAGCCGATCGCCTTGATCGCGGGATGCTCGGTCAGCGCCTTGCCGGCCTCTTCACCGAAGCCGTGGACAGTATTGAGCACGCCGTCGGGAACGCCGGCTTCCTTGACGAGTTTTGCCAGAATGGCGGCCGTCACCGGCGACCATTCGGCCGGCTTGTGCACGACGGTGCACCCCGCAGCGAGCGCAGGGGCGATCTTCCAGGTCGAGAGCATGAACGGCGTGTTCCACGGCGTGATGACGCCGACGGGACCGATCGGCACGCGGGTCGAGACGTTCCAATGCTCATCGCTCGGCGTGTTCTGGCCGTCTCTAGCCTCGCCGCATTTGTCGGCGAAGAAGCGGAAGTTTTCGGCGGCGCGGATCGCGGCCTTCGCCATGAAGCGATAGGCCTGGCCGGTGTCGATGCATTCGAGCACGGCGATGTCGTCGGCATTGTCCTCGATCGCATCAGCCACGCGATGCAGCAGCTTCTTCCGCATCGCAGGCCCCATGTCGCGCCAGGACTTGAAGGCCAGCGCAGCCGCCGTCGCGGCGCGGTCGATGTCCTCGGCATTGCCGCGGGCGACGCTGGCGAGCGTCGCGCCGTCGACCGGGGACTTGGTCTCGAAGGTCTCGCCTGATATCGACGGAACGATCTTGCCGTCGATCATGTGGCCGATGCCATCGGCGCGCAGCTTCTTCAGCAGCGGCGCCGCGCGGTCGCGGTTGGCCTGGAACACATCGGCTTTCGGCGTGGGCTTATCCATGGGCGGCCTCCACTTTCAGGGCGTCGTGGATGTTATTGCGCTTCCAGCTGGTGTCCTTGTCGTTGATCTGCATGTCGAACGAGAGGGCGAACTTGCTGGCGGCGAAGACGGGATCGAGATGCCGGGAGAGGGCCTGGAAGACGTGCTCGCCGGCGTTCTGACGGGTCTTGAGGTCACGGCCCTCGCCGATGCGCAGCACCATGTCGAGAAAGCCGTAATCCTGCCTGTTGTCCGCAATCGCGTAATGCTCGCACCTGACAGCGCGGACGCGGATGCCGCCGAGCGGGAAGATGCCGGTCTCGACCGCCGCCTTGCGCACCACTTCGCACACCGCGGCGATGTCGAGGYGGCCCTCGAGATTGGCCGAATATTCGATCGTGAAATGCGGCATGGCGGTTTCACTCCCTGTCTTTTTTTGTTCGCCTAGGCGAAGTAGCAGCTCACCGAGCCGTAGGCGCCATAATCGGCCTGAATTGTGTCGCCCTTGCGGGTCTCGATCGGACGGATGAAGGAGCCGGCCAGCACGACCTGGCCAGGCTCCAGCGCAAGGCCGAGCGGCGCGATCTTGTTGGCAAGCCAGGCAACGGCGGTGGCGGGATGATTGAGCACGCCGGCCGCAAGGCCGGTCTCTTCCAGCTGGCCGTTCCTGAAACAGAGCGCGCCGATCCAGCGCAAATCTGCGTCCAACGGGCGGATTGGCCGGCCGCCGAGCACGATGCCGGCATTCGCCGCATTGTCGGCGATGGTGTCGAAGATTTTTCGCGTCGCCTTGGTCTTGGGATCGACGCGCTCGATCCGCGTATCCAGGATCTCCAGCGCCGGCACCACGAAGTCGGTGGCGTTGAGCACGTCGAACATCGTGCAGTCGGGCCCGGCGAGGCGCTTGCTCATGACGAAGGCGAGCTCGGCCTCGACGCGCGTGGCGATGAAGCGCTCGGTCGGAACCAGCCCGCCATCGGCAAAGAACATGTCGTCGAGCAGCACGCCGGAATCCGGCTCGTCGATGGCAAGCGCGCTCTGCATCGCCTTCGAGGTGAGGCCGATCTTGTGGCCCTTGACGATGCGCCCCTCGGCGATCTTGACGTCGACCCAGGCCTTTTGAATCGCGTAGGCATCCGCGATTGTAATGGCGGGGAAGTCCTGCGAGAGCTGCCGGATCTGCGTGCGGGTCTTCTCCGCCTGATGCAGACGGTTCGCGCAAGCTTGGATATCCTGTTTGGAAAGCGCCATGTGTGATCTTGCAAATCGTGGTGCCCGGAAAGTACTTAACATGTTAAGTGAATGCGTCAAATATAAATTTGGCTTGCTGCACCGCAAACATTTTGCGGTTTGAAAGGGCGTCATGGCGAAGAGACCGGTTGATCCAGCCAACGCAAGCGGGCCCGCCGCTCGCCAGGTGCCGATGCGCGACTTTTCGCGCTCGCTGCCGATGTCGCTGCTCAGGGCGCGGGAGGCGGTGATGCGGCAGTTCCGCCCGTCGCTGCGCGAGCACGGCTTGACCGAGCAGCAATGGCGCATCCTGCGCGCGCTTGCGGCCATCGAGGCCGCCGAGGTCACGGAACTCGCGCGCACGGCGTTCCTGCTCGGACCGAGCCTGTCGCGCATCCTGCGCGATCTCGAGGCGCGCAATCTGATCGAGCGCAAGACCGCGAAAGCCGACCAGCGCCGCAGCATGGTCTCGATCTCCGAGAAGGGCGTGAAGCTGATGGCCTCGGTCGCGCCGTCCTCGGAAGCGATCTATGCGGAGATCACGCGACGCTTTGGCGCACGCAAGCTCGTCGAGTTGCAGGAGATGCTCGGCGAGCTCGAACACAGTCTCGCAGGGCTCGGCGCCGGCGACGAGGCAAGTGCCGAGGAGTGAAAGCAGATATGCGCGGGCGCGCGGCGACAGCCATGGACATTGCCGCATTTTTTCGCTCAAAGTGTGGTCCAAGCTGAGCGCAGCAAAAGCGGCATCCCCTTGCCGGATGACACCTGGGCGGCGATAGTGAATACCGTCCGTGAGGTCGGCGTCAGCGAAGTCAGCACCCAGAGGGCGACGGCGTAGGTTCTTGCGTCATTGTGAGCGTAGCGCGGCGATCCAGTTGGCGGTAACAGCAGGGTTGCGCTGTCGCGGCGCTCGGCGTGGTGACCAAGGTCCCAACAACAAAGAAGGAAGGCAACGTGGCGAATAAAGTCAAAGAAATCTGGAAGTCGGGCAAGGCGGTCGTCAACGCATGGCTCGCGATTCCCTCCGGCTTCTCGGCTGAGATGATCGCGCAATGCGGCTTCGACAGCGTCACCGTCGACATGCAGCATGGCGTGCAGGACTATCTGTCGATGGTGCAGTGCTTCCAGGCGATGGACAAGCATCCGGTGACGCCGATGGTGCGCGTGCCCTGGAACGAGCCCGGCATCATCGGCAAGGTGCTCGACGGCGGCGCCTATGGCGTGATCTGCCCGATGGTCAACACGGCGCAGGAAGCCAGGAATCTCGTCTCTTATTCGAAATATCCGCCGCAGGGCGTGCGCTCCAACGGCCCGATCCGCGCCGGCATGTATGGCACCGCGGGCTCCTACCAGAAGACCGCGAATGCCGACACCATCCTGCTGCCGATGATGGAGACGAAGACCGCGGTCGAGAACATGGAAGCGATCCTCGACGTCGAGGGCATCGACGGCGTCTATATCGGCCCGTCCGATCTCGGCTTCTCCTATGGCCTCGAGCCCAAGCTCGACCGCACCGAGCCCGAGATCCTCGCGATCTACGACAAGATCATCAAGGAGTGCGGCAAGCGCGGCCTCAACCCGGGCATCCATTGCAGCGGCGCCGAGGGCGCCGCGCGCGCCATCAACATGGGCTTCAAGCTGGTCACGCTGTCGAACGAAGTCGGCCTGATGACGACCTACGCCAAGATGCAGGTCAACGCGACCCGCAAGGATTCGGCGGGTAAGGCTTGAGCTTCGGTGTCCCGGACGCGGCGCAGCACGAAGTGATGCGCCGCAGAGCCGGGACCCAGTCGCTGGCGAAGCACATGACGTGACAACTAGGCCCCGGCTCAGCAGCGCACCGTTTCACGCTGCGCTGCGTCCGGGGCACGACACTTGAAGACCAAGGAGACCTCTCATGACCATCAGCCCTGTCATCCGCCTGCATCCCGATGATGGCGTGCTGATCGCGCGCGCCAGCCTGCCGCCCGGAACAGTGGTGGCCGACGGCGTGACGACGGTCGAACGCATTCCCTCCGGCCACAAGGTCGCGATCAAGCCGATCGCCGTCGGCGAGCCGGTCAGGCGCTACGGCCAGATCATCGGCTTCGCCACGGTGCCGATCGCGCCGGGCCAGCACGTGCACACGCAGAATTGCGGCATGGGCGACTTCGCCAAGGACTATGCCTATTGCGCCGACGTCAAGCCGACGCCGAATTTCGACTTGCCGGCGACCTTCGAGGGCATCCGCCGTCCGGACGGCCGCGTCGCCACGCGCAACTATATCGGTATCCTCACCTCGGTGAATTGCAGCGCGCATGTCGCTGGCCTCGTCGCCGACGTCTTTAAGAAGAATCCGTTCACCGGCGACAATCCGCTCTCCGATTTCCCCAATGTCGACGGCGTGGTTGCGCTGACCCACAAGACCGGCTGCGGCATGACGCAGAACGAGCCGCTGGCGCTGCTCCGCCGCACCCTCGGCGGCTATGCGCGGCACGTCAATTTCTCCCACGTCATCGTGCTCGGCCTCGGCTGCGAGGTGAACCAGATCGGCGGGCTCATGGAAGAGCAGAAGCTCGCCGGCCGCCTGCGCGCGATGGACATCCAGGAGGTCGGCGGCACCCGCAAGACGGTTGAGGCCGGCATCGCGTTCGTGCGCGAGGCGTTGACTGATGCCAACAAGGTGAAGCGCGAATCCGTGCCCGCGAGCGAGCTCACGGTGGCGCTGCAATGCGGCGGCTCCGACGGCTATTCCGGCGTGTCGGCCAATCCGGCGCTTGGGGCTGCCAGCGATCTCATCGTGCGTCACGGCGGCACCGTGATCCTGTCGGAGACGCCGGAGACCTACGGCGCCGAGCATCTGCTCACCCGCCGCGCCGTCAGCCGCGAGGTCGGCGAGAAGCTCGTCGATCTGATGCGCTGGTGGGACGAATACACCGAGCGCGAAGGCGCCGAGATGAACGCCAACCCGAGCCCCGGCAACAAGGCCGGCGGCCTCACCACCATCCTGGAAAAGTCGCTCGGCGCCATGGCGAAGGCCGGCACCACCAATCTCGTCGACGTGCTGCGCTACGCCGAGCCGGTGACGAAGAAGGGTTTCGTGTTCATGGACACGCCCGGCTACGATCCCGTCGCGGCGACCGGGCAGGTCGCCGGCGGCGCCAACCTCGTCTGCTTCACCACCGGCCGCGGCAGCGTGTTCGGCTGCAAGCCCGCGCCCTCGATCAAGCTCGCGACCAACTCGCCCATGTACAAGCGCATGGAAGAGGACATGGACGTCAATTGCGGCACCATCCTCGAAGGCGAGGAGAGCGTCCAGGAATGCGGCCAGCGCATCTTCGAGCTGATCCTGAAGACCGCCTCGGGCCAGCCGACCAAGAGCGAGAGCTTTGATTTCGGCGGCGCCGAGTTTGCGCCCTGGGTGTTGGGCGCGACGATGTAGGGCGACTTCGTAGCCCGGATGGAGCCAACGGGTCGGCGCGAAGCGCCGCCCGATGACAGGCTCCGCGAAATCCGGGACAACTCGATCCGMGGGTGAAGAACCCCGGATTACGCTTCGCTCCATCCGGGCTACGGGAGGGCTACGGCGGATACTTCCTAGGCACTCTCTGCCCGTTGTTAATGCTTGATCGCGATGACGTCAGGTGTTCTGCTCAAAAAAGCTGCTGGAGCACCGCATCCGTGTCGATCTACGTCGCGTTACACCACGTCACGCACTACAAATACGACCGTCCGATCGATCTTGGCCCGCAGACGATCCGTCTGCGGCCGGCGCCGCATACGCGCACGCCGATCCTGAGCTATTCGCTCAAGGTCACCCCGTCCAATCACTTCGTGAACTGGCAGCAGGATCCGCAAGGCAACTGGCTGGCGCGCTACGTCTTTCCGGAGAAGACCACCGAGCTGAAGATCGAGGTCGACTTCACCGCGCAGATGACCGTGGTCAATCCGTTCGACTTCTTCGTCGAGCCCTATGCCGACAGCTTTCCATTCGAATACCCCAAGGACCTGAAGACGGAGCTCGCGCCTTATCTCGAGACCATCAAGCCCGATCGCCTGTTCGCGAAATATCTCGACACGATCCCGCACGAAGCCCCGAACACCGTCAACTTCCTGGTCGATCTCAACAGGGAGCTCCAGAAGCGGATCAGCTACGTCATCCGCATGGAGCCTGGCGTGCAGACGCCGGAGGAGACGCTCACCTCCGCCGCCGGCTCGTGCCGCGACTCCGCGTGGCTGCTGATCCAGACCTTCCGTCATCTTGGGTTGGCGGCCCGTTTCGTCTCAGGCTATCTGATCCAGGTCCGTCCCGACATCGATCCGATCGAGGGGCCGCCGGAGGTCGAGAACGACTTCACCGATCTGCACGCCTGGGCCGAGGTCTATCTGCCCGGCGCAGGCTGGATCGGCTTCGACGCGACCTCGGGCATGCTGGCAGGCGAGGGGCACATCCCGGTCGCCGCGACACCGCATTATCGTTCGGCAGCACCAATCTCCGGCGGCGCCGGTTTTGCCGAAGTCGAATTCGCTTTCGACATGAGCGTCCGGCGCATCCGTGAGGCGCCGCGCATCACAAAGCCGTTCTCCGATGAATCCTGGATACGGCTCAACGATCTCGGCGAGCAGGTCGACGGCGATCTCGCCGCGCAGGATGTCCGGCTCACCATGGGCGGCGAGCCGACCTTCGTCTCGGTCGATGATCTCGAAGCGGCGGAGTGGAACACCGAGGCCGTCGGTCCGACCAAGCGCGCGCTCGCGGACGATCTGATCCGCCGCCTGCGCACGCGCTTCGCGCCCGGCGGGTTGCTGCATTACGGCCAGGGCAAATGGTATCCCGGCGAGAGCCTGCCGCGCTGGGCCTTCGGCCTGTATTGGCGCAAGGACGGCGTGCCGATCTGGAAGAATGCCGATCTCATCGCCAGCATCGAAAATCCGCGGCCAGCGCAGACCCAGGACGCCAAGGCGTTCGTGGAAGGCGCGGCGTTGCGGCTCGGGCTCGATCCCGGCTACATCATGCCGGCCTATGAGGACACCGCGCTTTGGCTTCGGAAGGAAGCCGAGCTTCCCGTCAACGTCGATCCGTCCGACTCCAAATTGTCCGATCCTGAGGCCCGCGCGCGCATCGCGCGGGTGTTCGAGCAGGGCCTCAACAACCCGCGCGGCTTCGTGCTGCCGGTGCAGCGCTGGAACGCGCCGCCGCGCTGGCGCAGCGAGCGCTGGCAACTCCGTCGCAATCATCTGTTCCTGATGCCGGGCGATTCGCCGCTCGGCCTGCGCCTGCCGCTCGACTCGCTCGGCTACGTTCCACCGAACCAATATCCCTACATCGTCGAACGCGACCCGATGGAGGCGCGCGGCAAGCTGCCGGTGTTCAGCCTCCCGGCGCGTCCGGAAGCGCCGCCACGGGCCGCGCCCGAGCAACTCAACACGTCCGTCCCGGTCCGCACCGCAATGTCGGTCGAAGTCCGCGACGGCGTGCTCTGCGCCTTCATGCCGCCGGTCGAGAAGATCGAGGATTATCTCGAACTGGTCGCAACGCTCGAAGCCACCGCCGAGGAGATGCAGCTCCAGGTGCATATCGAAGGCTATCCGCCGCCGTTCGATCCGCGCGTGGAGGTCATCAAGGTGACGCCMGATCCCGGCGTGATCGAGGTCAACGTCCAGCCGGCCAAGAATTGGCGCGAGGCGGTCGACATCACGGTCGGGCTCTATGAGGACGCCGGCAAGACACGCCTCGGCGCCAACCGCTTCCTGGTCGACGGCCGCCACACCGGCACCGGCGGCGGCAATCACGTCGTGGTCGGCGGCTCAAGCCCACAGGATTCGCCGTTCCTGCGCCGCCCCGATCTGTTGAAGAGCCTGGTGCTGTACTGGCAGCGCCATCCGTCGCTGTCCTATTTCTTCTCCGGGCTCTTCATCGGCCCGACCAGCCAGGCGCCGCGGATCGACGAAGCGCGCCACGACAGCATCTACGAGCTCGAGATCGCGCTCTCGCACGTGCCGCCGCCGGGTTACCAGGCGCCGTTGTGGCTGGTCGACCGGCTGTTCCGGCATCTGCTCGTCGACATCACCGGCAACACCCACCGCGCCGAGATCTGCATCGACAAGCTCTATTCGCCGGACGGCACCACGGGCCGGCTCGGCCTCGTCGAATTCCGCGCGCTCGAAATGCCGCCCGATCCGCGCATGTCGCTGGCGCAGCAACTCCTGATCCGCGCGCTGATCGCAAAATTCTGGCGCGAGCCGCAACAAGGCAAGTTCGTGCGCTGGGGCACGGCGCTGCATGACCGCTACATGCTGCCGCATTTCATCTGGGAAGACTTTCTGGACGTGCTCTCCGAGCTGAAGCAGTCCGGCTATCCGTTCGAGCCGGAATGGTATCTGGCCCAGCTCGAATTCCGCTTCCCCGCCTTCGGCCGCGTCCATCATGGCGGCGTGACGCTGGAATTGCGTCAGGCGCTGGAGCCCTGGCACGTGCTCGGCGAGGAGGGCTCGGCCGGCGGCACGGTGCGCTATGTCGACAGCTCGGTCGAGCGGCTTCAGGTGAAGGCCGAGGGCTTCGTCGAGGGCCGCCACATCGTGACCTGCAACGGCCGCCGCCTGCCGATGACCTCGACCGGCCGCTCGGGGGAAGCCGTGGCCGGCGTCCGTTTCAAGGCCTGGCAGCCGGCCTCCGGCCTGCACCCGACCATTCCGGTCCATGCGCCTCTGACCTTCGACCTGATCGACACCTGGAACGGCCGCTCGCTCGGCGGCTGCGTCTATCACGTCGCCCATCCCGGCGGCCGCAGCTACGACACCAAGCCCGTCAACACCTACGAGGCCGAGGCGCGGCGGCTGGCGCGTTTCCAGGACCACGGCCACACGCCGGGTCCGATCCGGCCGCCGCCGGAGGAACGCACAAATGAGTTTCCGCTGACTCTCGACTTGCGAACCCCGCTCCTGCAATGAGTATGCGGGCGGGGCAAGGAGAGGCGCATGGGCGAGGGCGCAGCCGAAGAGGACGACAAGGCGGGCAAGGCGCAAAGCCAGCGCGAAGGCCAGCGTCGCATCGCGCAATGGGTCCGCGACTATAGCCGTCTGCCCGGCATTCCCGACGAGTTCCTCGGCCCCGACGGCGCCCCGCGCGCGGTCTGGAGCCGCTTCTTCGATGCCTTCGGGGCGCTCGCGCCCGACGAGATCGAGCGGCGCTTCGCCATGGCCGACCGCCATCTGCGCGAGGCCGGCGTCACCTACCGCGCGCCCGGCGACAGCGCCGACCGGATCTGGCCGCTCAGCCATCTGCCGCTGCTGATCGACGAGGCCGACTGGCAGCAGCTCACCGCCGGCATCAAGCAGCGCGCCGAGCTGCTCGAGATGGTGCTACGCGACATCTATGGCGAGGGACGGCTCGTCGCCGAAGGCGCGCTTCCGGCCGCCGCGATCGCCGGCAGTGCCGAATATCTCCGCCCCGTCTGCGGCGTTCCGCCGCCGGGCGGGCGCTACCTCTCGATCTACGCCGCCGATGTCGGCCGCGGGCCCGACGGCCGCTGGTGGGTGCTCGGCGACCGCACGCAGGCGCCGTCCGGCGCGGGCTATGCGCTGGAAAACCGCCTGGTGCTCTCGCGCGCCTTCTCCGATCTCTACAAGTCGATGAAGGTGCCGCGCGTCGCCCCGTTCTTCGAGGCGTTTCGGGATAGCCTTCGCGCCAGCGCCGATCGCGACGAGCCCCGTATCGGGGTGCTCACGCCCGGCAGCTTCAGCGAGACCTATTTCGAGCATGCAACGCTCGCGCGCTATCTCGGCTTCCTGCTGGTCGAGGGCGAGGATCTCGCCGTCAGCGACAACCGCGTCCACATCCGCACCGTCGCCGGCCTGAAGCGGCTCGACGTGCTGCTGCGCCGGGTCGATTCCAATTCGCTCGATCCGCTCGAGCTCGACGCCTCCTCGCGGCTGGGCGTGCCCGGCCTGATCGACGTGCTGCGCAAGGATGGCGTCGTCGTCGCCAACATGCCGGGCTCCGGCGTGCTGGAGGCCCGCGCGCTGCTCGGCTTCCTGCCGGCGCTGAGCCGCCGCCTGCTCGGCGAGGAGCTGAAGATGCCGCACATCGCGACCTGGTGGTGCGGCCAGCGCATCGCGCGCGACGAGGTGCTGTCGCGTCTCGACGAGGTCGCGATCGGCGGCGCCTATCGGCGCGGCGTTCCCGGCTTCGACAGCGACGGCCCGGTGCTTGCAAGCGAGCTCGATGCAAAGGAGCGCCAGCGCCTGATCGAATCCATCAATACGCGCGGCATGGACTATGTCGGCCAGGAGGTGGTGCGGCTCTCGACCATGCCGGTGTGGGAGCAGGGGCAGCTCACGCCGCGCCCCTTCGTGCTGCGCGTGTTCGCGGCCGCGACGGCCGACGGCTGGACCATCATGCCCGGCGGATTCTGCCGGATCGCCGAACAGGCGGATGCGCGCGCGGTGTCGATGGGCGACGGCGCGCGTGCCGCCGACGTCTGGGTGGTCTCCGAGAAGCAGGTCTCGACGGCGACGCTGCTGCCGGCGACCGACAAGGTGCGGATTCGCCGCATCGCGGGCGTGCTGCCGAGCCGGGCCGCCGACAATCTGTTCTGGCTCGGCCGCTATCTCGAACGCGCCGAGGCGACGCTGCGGCTGGTGCGTGCGTTGGGCTCGCCGAGCGGGCCCAACAAGGGCACCTCCGCCACGATGCAGTCGATCGAACGGATCCAGCGCCTGATGGTGGCCTGGGGCGCGATTTCGCAAGCCTCGCGCGCGGCACCCGGGCGCATCGCCGCCGAGGCATTGCAGAGCGCGGAGCGTTACGGCTCGGCCTTGTCGCTGGTGCGCGCGGCACAGCGCACCGCGACCTCGTTGCGCGAGCGGCTGTCGCCTGATGCCTGGCAAGTCATTACCGAGATGGCCGAGCGGCTGGCCTGGGAGGTCGAGGACGACGACAGCGTGCTGAGCGCCGCCGAGCTGACCTTGCAGGAGCTTGCGAGCTTTGCGGGCCTCGCGCAGGAGAACATGAACCGCGCCGCCGGCTGGCGCTTCCTCGATATCGGCCGCCGCGCCGAGCGCGCCATCAACACGGCGCGTTTTGCCCGACAGTTTGCCTATGACGAGGCCGGCGACGAGGATCTCGATATCCTGCTGACGCTGGTGGATTCCCAGATCACCTACCGCTCGCGCTATCTGCTGGCGCCGCTGCTCGCGCCGGTGCGCGACCTCGCCGTGCTCGACAGCTACAATCCGCGTTCGGTGGCCTTCCAGGTGGCGACGCTGAACGAGCACATCGCGGCGCTGCCGAGCCTGAAGGAACACGGCCTGATCGAGCGTCCGCAGCGGCTCGCGGTTGCGGTGCAGGCGATGCTGGCGACAGCGGAAGCCGAGAAGCTCGAGGTCAAGACCTTGTTCGCGCTGGAGCAGGATCTGCTCAGTCTCGCCGAGGCGATCGGGCTGCACTATTTCCCGCATGGTCCCAATGCCAGCCGCCCGGAAAAGCTGACGGGGCTGGCGTGATCTACGACATCCGCCACGTCACCACCTATGAGTACGAGAGCGCGGTCAGCTTCGCGCGCTGCACGTTGCGGCTGGAGCCGAAGAGCGGCGGCGGCCAGCAGCTGATCTCGCACAATGTCGAGATCCGGCCGCGCCCTGCCGAACGCAATGTCCGGCGCGATTTCTTCGGCACGCTGACCGAGAGCGTGGTGATCGAGGCTGCGCATCGAACCTTGCGGATCGACTCGCGCTCGCGCGTGTCGGTGTCGCGCCAGCCGCCCGCGCGCGAAGCTTCGAGCCCGGCCTGGGAAAGCATCCGCGACCTCGCTTTCGAGGCGACGAGTCTCGGGCCGTCCTCGCCGGTCGGCTATGTCTTTGCGAGCCCGCTGGTGCCGGTGCTGCGTCCCGTCAGCGCCTATGCGGCTTTGAGCTTTGCGCCCGGCGCGGGCATCCTCGCCGGCGCGGTCGACCTGATGCACCGGATCCGCACCGGGTTTCGCTACGATCCCAAGGCGACGGTGATCTCGACGCCGCTCGACGAAGTCTTCGACAAGCGCCACGGCGTCTGCCAGGATTTCGCCCATGTGATGATCGCAGGGCTTCGCGGGCTGGGTCTGCCCGCGGCCTATGTCAGCGGTTACCTGCGCACCGTCCCGCCGCCGGGCCAGGCGCGCCTGCAAGGCGCCGACGCCACCCACGCCTGGGTGTCGCTGTGGTGCGGAGCGGAGCTCGGCTGGGTCGATTTCGATCCGACCAACGATCTGCTGGTCGCCAACGACCACATCGTGCTCGCGGTCGGCCGCGATTTCTCCGACGTCTCGCCGGTCGACGGCATCATCGTCGGCTCACCGAAGCAGAAGCTTGGCGTCGCTGTGGACGTGCTGCTGGTGGAATAAAAGCAGTCTTGCCCGCCCGGCGCCCGCTGCCGCCAGGTGCGTCGCGCCCCGGCTGCAACGGTGATGTCGCAGAGCACAACAGCAACATATTTCCGTAAATTCGTCCCGGCGTTTGGTCACTTGGCCCAAGATGGGCTATGCTGGCCGTCGCGTCGAGGGCACGAATGAGACGTCGGGAGTTGGCGTGGGACACCACCGACGAGCGGGGCTGCATCCATGATGACGTTACCGAGACTGGCGGCTGAATCCCTGGAGAAAGTGCTGGGCTCGTTCATGCGTCGCAGGTACGGCGATTCTCCCGCGAACATCGTCGAGAGCGCGACGCGCACCGCGATGGAGTGCATTGGCAATAGTGATGCGCTCTACCACAATGTCGAGCACACGATGCTGGTGACGTTGGCCGGCCATTCCATCCTCAGTGGCCGATATCTCCATACCCACCTCGAGGCCGCGGATTACGTCCACATCCTGATCGCGTGCCTCGCCCACGACATCGGTTATGTCCGGGGCCTGTTCGAGGAGGATGACAATGACGGCTTCGTGATCGACGCGGCGGGCACCAAGGTTTCATTGCCCCGCGGCGCCTCGGATGCCAGCCTGATGATGTATCATGTCGACCGTTCGAAGCTCTATGTCATGCGGCGGTTGCAGCATATCCCGGGGCTGGACCCGGAACGCATCGCCCGCGCCATCGAGGGCACCCGGTTCCCGGCCCGCGAGGGGCAGGACTATGACGACGAGGCCTCGATCCTGCGCGCCGCCGACTTCATCGGGCAGCTCGGCGATCCCAATTATTTGCGCAAGGCCAACGCGCTCTATTACGAGTTCGAGGAGGTCGGCATGAACCGACAGCTCGGCTACGACTCGCCCGCCGACATCGTGAACCGCTATCCGCAATTCTATTGGAACAGCGTCGCACCGCACATCCAGACCGAGATCGGCTATCTCAACAAGACCGAGATCGGCCGGCAATGGATCGCCAACCTCTACAGCAACGTGTTCCGTGCCGAACGCGATATCTCGCTGTCCGGGCCGCAGAAATAGCCCTCCTGTAGCCCGGATGGAGCGAAGCGAAATCCGGGTTTCGCGGATGCAGGTGTCCCCGGATTGCGCTGCGCTCCATCCGGGCTACGAAGTCGCAACTACGACCTCGCAAATCGGTGAGCAAATCGTGCAACAAAAAATCATCACCACCGAAATCCTCGACATCGCCTATCTCGAATACGGCACGCCTGACGGCTGGCCCTGCATCATGGGCCACGGCTTCCCCTACGACGTGAACGCCTATGCCGAAGCCGCGCCGATCATCGCGCAAGCAGGCGCGCGGGTGCTGGTGCCGTGGCTGCGCGGCTACGGGCCGACGCGGTTTCGCTCCGCGCAGACGCTGCGGTCGGGCGAGCAGGCGGCGCTGGGGGCCGATCTGTTGGCCTTCATGGATGCGCTTCGTATCGAACGCGCGGTCGTCGGCGGTTACGACTGGGGCGGGCGCGCGGCCTGCGTGGTGTCGGCGCTGCATCCTGAGCGCGTGATCGGGCTCGTCTCCGGCAATTCCTACAATATCCAGAACATCGCCCGCGCCATGGAGCCGGCCTCGCCGCCGGAGGAGGCCGCGCTCTGGTATCAATATCTCTTCCACAACGAACGCGGCCGCCGCGCGCTGGAGCGCAACCGGCGTGGCTTTGCCCGCCAGCTCTGGGCGATGTGGTCGCCGAAATGGGCATTCGACGACGCGACGTTCGAGACAAGCGCGGCGTCGTTCGACAACCCCGATTTCGTCGATGTCGTGATCCATTCCTACCGTCACCGCTACGCGCTGGTCGCGGGCGATCCCGCCTATGCCGGGATCGAGGCCAAGCTTGCGGCGCAGCCGCCGATCCGCGTGCCGACGATCGCGATCGATGGCGACAGCGACGGCGTCAATCCCGGCACCGCGCATCATGCGCGCAAGTTCGAGGGCTTTTTCGAGCGGCGCGTGTTCGCAGGCGCCGGCCACAATCTGCCGCAGGAGCGGCCCTCCGAATGGGCGCAGGCCGTGCTCGAGGTCCGCAAGGCGGCCGGATGACCTGATTTTGGCGCAGCGAGGAACTTTTCGCCGACAACGCCGTCCGAATCCTGAGCTGAGCGAGAGCTGCGAAGGAGATGACCATGAGCGAGGACAGCAAGCCGAGCGGGCTCGACCTGACCAAAGGCGTGCCGCTGACCGAGTTCAAGGACGGCAAGCTGCTTGGCCATGTCGGCAAGGAGGATGTCCTGCTGGTGCAGGCCGGCAACGAGGTCTTTGCGATCGAGCCCACCTGCAGCCATTATCACGGCCCGCTCGCCGAAGGCCTGGTGGTCGACGACACCATCCGCTGCCCCTGGCATCATGCCTGCTTCTCCTTGCGCACCGGCGAGGCCACCCGTCCGCCGGCGCTGAACGCGCTGGCAGTCTGGGAGGTGACGCGGGATCGGGACAGGATTTGGGTTCAGCGCAAGCGTGAAGTGCCGAAACCTTCGGCGCCTCACCGCACCGCGCCGACACCGGAAAAATTCGTCATCGTCGGCGGCGGCGCAGCCGGATTCGCGGCCGCCGAGACGCTCCGGCGCGAGGGCTTTGCCGGCGCCATCACCATGCTCAGCAGTGACGGCGCGATGCCGGTCGACCGGCCGAACCTCTCCAAGGACTATCTCGCCGGCAACGCGCCGGAGGACTGGCTGCCGCTGCGGGGCGAGGATTATTATCAGGACGCCGGCATCGATCTCAGGCTGAACACGAATGTCTCCGCGATCGATGCGAAGACTCGCAGCGTCACGCTGGGCAATGGCGACAAACTGCCGTTCGACCGGCTGCTGCTCGCGACCGGCGCCGAGCCGGTCAAATTGCAGATTCCGGGCGCGGACCAGCCGCATGTCCACACCTTGCGGTCTGTCGCCGACAGCCGTGCCATCATCAAGGCCACAGGCAGCGCGAAGCGCGTGCTGGTGATCGGCGCCAGCTTCATCGGCCTCGAAGTCGCGGCCTCGTTGCGGGCACGCAAGCTGGAGGTCCATGTGGTCGCTCCGGAGGAGCGGCCGATGCAGCGCGTGCTCGGACCGGAGATGGGCGATTTCGTGCGCGCGCTCCATGAAGAGAATGGCGTCAACTTCCACCTCGGGGACACTGTGGAGAGGCTCGACGGTACGCGCGCGACGCTGAAGAGCGGCGGCGTCATCGATGCCGACCTCGTCGTGGTCGGCATCGGCGTCAAGCCGCGCCTTGCGCTGGCCGAGAAGGCGGGGCTTGCGGCGGATCGCGGTGTCAGCGTGAGCGAATATCTCGAAACCAGTATCGCCGGCATCTTTGCGGCCGGCGACATCGCGCGCTGGCCCGATCCGCATTCGCGGCACACCATCCGCGTCGAGCACTGGGTGGTGGCGGAGCGGCAAGGCCAGACCGCGGCGCGCAACATGCTTGGCAAGCGCGAGCGCTTCGACGCCGTGCCGTTCTTCTGGTCGCAGCATTACGACGTGCCGATCAACTATGTCGGCCATGCCGAGAGCTTTGACGACATCACGATCGACGGCAGCATTGCCGGCCGGGACTGCCTGCTGAAGTACCGCAAGGCCGGCCGCCTGCTGGCGGTCGCTTCAATTTACCGCGATCTGGACAGTCTCAGGGCCGAGCTCGAGATGGAGCGGTCCCGCGCCTGAAGCGCCGCATTCGATCTTGATTTGCGTCAATGTTGCTGCCGGTGAGGGCTGCTCTGCTGGCTGTTGTCCCGGCGCGGCGCGTGCTATTCTGGCGAGTGTCTCCGGGCTTCGCATGCAGGAGTAACCGTCATGACAACCGCTTCGGATACCTCGCACCAGTCCGGCCTCGGTTCGGGCATCGCCGCGCTGCATCCCAAATGGGGATGGATCGTCGCTCTCGGTGTCGTCTATCTCGTCGCCGGCTTCGTCGCGCTCGGCAGCATGGTGATGGCGACGGTGGCGAGCGTGATCGTGGTCGGCGCGATGATGATCGTGGCCGGGGTCACCGAAATCATCGGGGCGTTCCAGATGAAGAGCTGGGGCAAGTTCCTGATCTGGGCTCTGCTCGGCGTGCTCTACGTCGTCGCGGGCTTCCTGACCTTCGAGAATCCGCTGTTTGCTGCAGCTTTGCTGACCCTGTTCCTCGGCGCCTCGCTGCTCGCCTCCGGCGCGGTCCGGCTGTTCCTCGCCTTCAGCATGAAGCGCGAAAGCCCGTGGGTCTGGGTGGCGCTCTCGGCCGTGATCACGCTGCTGCTTGGGCTGCTGATCCTGGCGCGCTGGCCGGTCAACAGCGTCTACATCCTCGGCCTGTTCCTCGGCATCGACCTGATCATGGCGGGCGCGGGCTGGGTCAGCCTGGGCTTCAGCCTGCGGCGGCGCCAGTAACCAGCAACTCGACGCAAGACCGTGTTGCGGAACTCCGCTGATCTGGCGCGCTGACAAAAAGCAGCGCGCCGCGCTCGCCTCGCGCGGACGACAAATCACCGGGGAGAAACCATGAAAGCCGCTCTGGCCCTGGCTGCGGCGCTTGCCGCCGCCTGCCTGTCCACGCCTGTCCTTGCGCAAAAATCCTACGGTCCCGGCGTCAGCGACACCGAGATCAAGATCGGCAACACCATGCCCTATAGCGGGCCGGCTTCGCCGCTCAGCATCACCGGCAAGGTCATCGCGGCCTATTTCGACGAGGTCAACGACAAGGGCGGCGTCAACGGCCGCAAGCTCAATCTGATCTCGCTGGACGATGCGTTCTCGCCGCCCAAGACCATGGAGGCGGCGCGGCGGCTGGTCGAGAGCGACGGCGTCGCCTTCATCTTCGCGACCATGGGCACGGCGCCGAGCTCGGCGATCGCGAAATATCTCAACAGCAACAAGGTGCCGCAGCTCTTTCTGATCAGCTCAGCCTCGAAGTGGAACGATCCCGCCAACATGCCGTGGTCGATGGCGCTGCCCTGGGCGCCCAACTACACCAGCGAGGCCGCGATCGACGTCGCCTATGCCCGTGCCAAGAACCCCAATGCGCGCTTTGCGGTGCTCTATCAGAACGACGACGCCGGCAAGGAATATCTGCGCGGTGTGAGGGAGGCGCTCGGCGCCGACGCCGACAAGGCGATCGCGATGGCCTCGAGCTTCGAGGTTGCCGATCCGACCGTCGATTCCCAGGTGTTGACGCTCGCCAACACCAAGGCCGATGTCTTCCTGATCTATTCGGTGACGCCGCGCGCTTGCGCGCAGGCGGTCCGGAAGGCGCACGAGGTCGGCTGGCAGCCGCAGCGCTTCATCGCCAGCGGCTGCGCCAACAAGGCCACCGTGATGGTGCCGGCCGGCCTCGATGCCGGCAAGGGCGTGCTGTCGCTCGGCTCGCTCAAGCCGTTCGTCGAACAGCCGAAGGACGATCCGGCGATGACGGCCTATATCGACTTCATGAAGAAGCGCCTGCCCAATGCCGACATCAACAACGTCGCCGGCCTCTACGGCTACACCGTCGCCGAGGCGCTGGTGGTCGTGCTGAAGCAGTGCAAGGACAATCTGACGCGCGAGAACATCATGGCGCAGGCGGCCAACCTGAAGAACGTGCCGCTGTCGCTGCTGATGCCCGGCATCACGCTCAACACCACGCCGCAGGATTTCCGCCCCATCAAGGACGGCTATATGCTCCAGTTCGACGGCAACGACTGGATCGTAGCGAGCGAGCTGCTGCGCGGGACGTGAGGTGCGGCCGCAGAGACGGTGCACCCTCTCCCCTTGCGGGAGAGGGTGGATGCGCGAAGCGCAGCCGGGTGAGGGGTATCTCTCCGCGAGTTCGGAATCGTAGGGTGGGCAAAGGCGCACTTGCGCCGTGCCCACCACCGATCCAACATTGAAACAGAAGCGGTGGGCACGCTTCGCTTTGCCCACCCTACGATACTCAGCGAACAGGAGACCCCAATGGACTTTCAACACTCCGCACGTTCGCTGGAGCTCCAGGAGCGCGTCCGCCAGTTCATGCGGACGCATGTCGAGCCGGTCGAGGAGCTCTATTACGAGCAGGTCAAGCCGGAAGCCGCGCGCTACCGGACGCCGCAAGTGCTCCAGGACCTGAAGCGGCTGGCGCGCGAGCAGGGGCTCTGGAACCTGTTTCTCTCCGGCGAGCACGGACCCGGATTGACCAACCTCGAATACGCTCCGGTGAAGGAGATCATGGGCCGCATCCTCTGGGCGCCCGAAATCTTCAATTGCTCGGCCCCTGATGTCGGCAACATGGAGGTGCTGGTGAATTACGGCACGATGGCGCAGCAGGAGGGGTGGCTAAAGCCGCTCCTGGAGGGGCGCATCCGCTCCGGCTTCTCGATGACGGAGCCGCAGGTCGCCTCGAGCGATGCCACCAACATCCAGTGCGAGATCAAGCGCGACGGCGACAGCTACGTCATCAACGGCCGCAAATGGTTCACGTCAGGCGCGATGAACGAGGATTGTGAGATCCTGATCGTGATGGGCAAGACCGCGCCCGACCATCCCGACCGCCATCGCCAGCAATCCATGGTCCTGGTGCCGAAGAATACGCCCGGCGTGCGCATCGTGCGCGACATGCTCACCTACGGCTATGACGACGCGCCGGTCGGCCATCCCGAGATCGTCTATGACAATGTCCGCGTCCCGGCCGAGAACATCCTGCTCGGCGAGGGCCGCGGCTTCGAGATCGCGCAAGGGCGGCTCGGGCCCGGCCGCATCCACCATTGCATGCGGCTGATCGGCTGCGCCCAGCGCGCGCTCGAATTGATGTGCCAGCGGTCGGTCTCCCGCACAGCCTTCGGCAAGCCGCTGGCCGAGCAGGGCTCGGTGCGCGAGGACATCGCGCACTCCTTCTGCGAGATCGCGCAGGCGCGGCTCTTGACACTGCAAGCCGCCGACAGGATGGACCGCGAAGGCAACAAGGCCGCGCGCGACCTGATCGCGGCGGCCAAGATCGTGGTGCCCAGCATGGCCGCTCGCGTGATCGACCGCGCCATCCAGATCCACGGCGCCGCCGGCGTCTCGCAGGACACCTTCCTCGCCCGTGCCTATGTCTACGCCCGCTTCATCCGCATCGGCGATGGGCCTGATCAGGTGCATCTGGCCGCGGTCGGCAAGGAGCTGATCAAGCGGGGCGGGGTGATGGGGTAGCTGGTGTTGTAGTGCCCTGGGGCCGCACCCAAACATCTCTGGCGCGAGAGTGGGTCGGAAGCCTCGGCCCATTGGGCCTGCCCGGACCGCCCGCGGACGCCGTCGAGATGCTCCCCTCGTCGCGGTTCGATGGTCTATTGACGAGCGCCGATCGACTTAGGATACGTCAGGGCCGGGGCGCGGAGGCGGATGCCGCGAGCCGGGCGTGAGGGCACGTATCCTTCGGGATACGCCACCCGTCCTGGGCACGTCGGCGAAGGCGCGATCGGATCGGGCGATCGCTGGCGTGTGATCTGGAGGCAATCCTTCGAATGACAGCGATCGACAACGTTGAATGCATAACGCTCTTCGTGCCGGACCTGGCCGGCGCTAAAGCCTTCTACGAGGCTGTATTCAGCGGCAATTTCATCTACGAGGACGAGACCTCGGCGGTGCTGAAGCTGCGGAACCTGATGATCAATCTTCTCGACGAGYGCGCCGCACCGGAGCTCATCACGCCGCATCCGGTTGGGGCTCCGGGGGCGCCTCCGCGGCTCCTGTTGACCGTGTTGGTCGACGACGTCGATGCCTGTTGCGCGAAGCTTGCCGAGCGGCAAGTGCCGATCCTGAACGGACCGATCGACCGGCCATGGGGTCGTCGGACCGCGGCGTTCCTGGATCCCGCCGGCCACGCGTGGGAGCTGGCTCATCCGCTCTAGGCGGCAAGAGGTCGGGTATGGCGCGTGTCGTTGCCGGGCCGACGCGCTCCGTATCGAGGATGTGGATGTCACCGCCGGGAGCCCCCGGTGCGATCGGCTGGATGATGACATCATGCCGGTGTTTTGCCCGACGCGTCAAATTGATTTCGTAAAATCAGAAGAACTTCGCCGTCGGCGGCTAAGCCGTTGATATCGCTACCCCCGGCTACTGTGCATGGGGTTGTTTGCGCGTTTTTTTGTCGGAGCGGGTCCGCCGCCGGGCTCGCGGCGACAGGCGCGCCGTCATCCCGCCCTGGCGGTGCGGCTGTCCGACCGCAGGTTTTGGAAGAACTTCTCCACCTCGCGCGACAGCGTCTCCGCCGTTGCCGTCAGGCTGCTCGCCGCCGTCAGCACGGAGGCTGCCGCCGTGTCGGTCTCGCCGATGGCGTCGCGCAGCGAGGTGATGTTGGCGACCAGGGTCTCGTTGCCCTGGGCAGCCGATTGCGCGTTGGACGAGATCTCGCGGGTGGCGGCGTCCTGCTGGCCGATGGCGCCGGCGATCGCCGAGGTGACATCGTTGATCTCGCGCACCGCGCCGCCGATCTCGCGCACGGCGTCGACCGCGTTGCGGGTGGACGCCTGGATCAGGCCGACATTCTCGCCGATCTCGGCGGTCGCTTTCGCAGTCTGCCCCGCGAGCGCCTTCACTTCGTGTGCGACGACGGCGAAGCCGCGGCCGGCATCGCCGGCGCGCGCGGCTTCGATGGTGGCGTTGAGCGCGAGCAGATTGGTCTGCTCGGCGATGGCCTGGATCAGGTTGAGCACGCCGTCGATGCGTTGGGTGGCAGCCGCAAGGCTCTCGATCTCGGCGATCGATTTCTCGGTGCGGTGGCCGGTCTGCTCGACCGCGCTGGCGCTCTGCCGCACCTGCCGGCCGATCTCCACCACCGACGCCGACAGCTCCTCGGCCGCGCCCGCCACCGCCGTGACGTTGTGGGAGGCCTGCTCGGTGGCGTTTGCCGCCGTGCCGGCGCGGCTGTTCGCGTCCGCGGTGACGCGCGTGATGGTCTGCGCGGTCTCGCGCATGGTGGAGGCGTTGTCGGTGAGGCCGCGCATCACCGCGCCGATCGCCTCGCGAAACGCCTCGACGGATTGTTCGATGTGCCGGGCGCGCTGCTCGCGCGCGGCGGAGTCCTGCGAGACCTGCGAGGCGAGGTTGCGATTGCGCCCCATCGCGTCCTGGAAGATCTGGATCGCGCGGGCGAGCGCGCCGATCTCGTCGGCGCGGCGGCTGTGCGGCACCTCGACGTTCTCGGCGCCGTCGGCAACCTGCTTGATCGCCGCGGTGATGGCCGAGAGGGGACGGGCGATCGAGCGGGCGATGATGACGATGCCGATCACGACCAGCGCCAGCGCCAGGCCGCCGAGGCACGTCAGCACGAAGGACAGGGTGCGGTTGGTCTCGGTCTGCTGGGCGATCTGCCTGGCGCGCTCGGCATAGACCTTGGAGAGCGCCTCGAGATCCTTGTTCAGCGCCGAGCGCACGGCGCGGTTGGCGTCGTTGTCGCCCCATTCGCGGCCCGCGGCCGCATTGATCTCGACGCCGCGGCGCACCAGCTCCTTGCGAAACTCGACGAACTGCTCGATGCGCTTCTTGAAGGTGGCGAACTGCTCGGCATCGTCGTCCCTGACGATGGTCTCCCAACGCTTCACGACGTCGAGAATCTGCGCATTGAACTTGAGCAGGCCCTCGCCGTATTTCTTCACCACCGCGGGCTCGGTCGACATGTAGACGCCGCGCGATTCCATCACCACCGCGTAGACCAGCGAGTTGACGCGCTCGACGTTGAGCGCGGCCGCGTTCGCCGTCTCGATCGCGGCGGTCAGGTCGGCGCTGCGGCGGCTGTTGTAGTCGGACAGCATCGCGATCGCCGCCGTGAGAAGCGCGAACAGCGCGAAGATCGCGTAGAGCTTGGTCGCAAGCGTAAAGCGGCCGGCGAGGCCAGCGGCATTCCCAGATCGGTCAATTGTCATGATGTTCAGGGGCCCGGATGGCCTGGAGCGGCCGGTGAGCGCGGTCGTGTCAAAATCTATGCAAAATTATGCAGAACGAAGATGGATGCGGCGTTAACGCGGGAGCTCGGGCCGGATACTGTCGGCCGACGGAAATACGATGTATTTCAGTTGTTTGGTGCGATCCTATCGGTTTCCGGCAGATCAGCGCCGGGGATCGGGCGGAGTGCTGCAAACATCGGCGTGCACGGCGGCCGCCAAGCGCGTATTCCCTGAGGCCGGGACCGCCTTCAGGATCGATTTGGAGTCGGCCAATGGCCGACGAACCGAGGAGGGGGCTTTGGTCTACCGCCACAGCATCGACGCCACGACCTACACGTTCCCCGACCTGCGCGACCTCCTCGCCAAGGCGACGCCGCCGCGCTCCGGCGACCGGCTGGCCGGAATTGCTGCCGCCAGCGCCGAGCAGATGATCGCGGCGCGGATGGCGCTCGCCGACGTCCCGCTCGGGCAATTTTTGCAGGAAGCCGTCATCCCCTACGAGGCCGACGAGGTCACCCGTCTCGTCATCGACAGCCACGACGCCAGGGCCTTCGCGCCAGTGGCAACCCTCACCGTCGGCGGCTTCCGCGACTGGCTGCTGTCGGACGCCGCCACGCCCGAGGTCTTGCGACAATTGTCGCCCGGCATAACGCCGGAAATGGCGGCCGCGGTCTCGAAACTGATGCGCAACCAGGACCTGATCCTGGTGGCGCGGAAATGCCAGGTGACAACCGCCTTCCGCAACACCATCGGGCTGAAGGGGCGGATGAGCACGCGGCTCCAGCCGAACCATCCGTTCGATGACGCCAAGGGCATCACGGCCTCGATCCTCGACGGCCTCCTGCTCGGGGCCGGCGATGCCTGYATCGGCATCAATCCGGCGAGCGACGATCCGGCCGTGATCGCGCAATTGCTGCGGCTGCTCGACGAGATCATTGCGCGGCTGAAGATTCCGACCCAAGCTTGCGTGCTGACCCATGTCACGACGACGCTGGCGCTGATCGGGCAGGGCGTGCCGGTCGACCTCGTCTTCCAGTCGGTCGCAGGCACCGAGGCCGCCAACCGCAGTTTTGGCATCGACCTCGCCTTGCTCAAGGAGGGACAGGAGGCCGGATTGTCGCTCAGGCGCGGCACGGTCGGGCAGAACGTGATGTATTTCGAGACCGGCCAGGGCTCGGCGCTGTCGGCCAATGCCCACCACGGCGTCGACCAGCAGACCTGCGAGGCGCGCGCCTATGCGGTCGCCCGCGCCTATCAGCCGCTCTTGGTCAACAGCGTGGTCGGCTTCATCGGGCCGGAATATCTCTACGACGGCAAGGAGATCATCCGGGCCGGGCTCGAGGACCATTTTTGCGGCAAGCTGCTCGGTCTGCCGCTCGGGATCGACATCTGCTACACCAACCATGCCGAGGCGGACCAGGACGACATGGACAATCTGCTGACGCTGCTGGCTGCCGCCGGCGTCACCTTCATCATGGGGGTGCCGGGCGCCGACGACGTCATGCTGAACTACCAGTCGACCTCGTTTCACGACGCGCTCTATGCCCGAGACGTCTTCGGCCTGCGCCGCGCGCCGGAATTCGACGACTGGCTGGCGCAAACCGGACTTGCCGGCGCCGATTTCCGCCTTGCCGGCGATGMAGGCCTGCTGCCCGATTTTGCCTCGCGGCTGATCGCGTGAGGCGGGCGGCGGAAAAGCCCGCGAAAAACTTCCACCCGCCGGCATGAACCGGGGAAACCATTGGCGCGTCTTACGAATTAGTGCGGTGCCACAATATTGAGGAATTTCGGTCCCAGCGTTACGTTATGTATCTGGTGGCCTCGTTAATGCCGTTCATAGAACGTGGTTGGGGGAAGTTCGATGCGCGCTGAAAGCAACGGAACGATCCGGCATATTCTCTGCGTCTTCCCGCGCTACACCTCGTCCTTTGGCACATTCGAGCACTCCTATCCCCTGACCGACGGCGTCCGCGCCTTCATGCCGCCGCAGGGGCTTTTGCTGCTCGCGGCTTATCTGCCCAAGGAATGGCAGGTCAAGTTCGTCGACGAGAACCTCCGCCGCGCGACGGAGGAGGAGTTCGCGTGGGCGGAAGCGGTCTTCGTCAGCGGCATGCACATCCAGCGCCAGCAGATGAACGACATCTGCCGCCGCGCGCATGAATTCGATCTGCCGGTCGCGCTCGGCGGCCCCTCGGTCAGCGCCTGTCCGGACTATTATCCGTCCTTCGATTATCTCCATGTCGGCGAGCTCGGTGACGCCACCAACCAGCTGATCGAGATTTTGGCGCGCGACACCGCGCGTCCCGAACGGCAGGTGGTGCTGGCCACCAAGGATCGAATTCCGATGACGGAGTTTCCGATCCCGGCCTATGAGCTTGCCGACGTGAAAAAATACATGCTCGGCAGCATCCAGTATTCCAGCGGCTGCCCCTATCAGTGCGAGTTCTGCGACATCCCCGGCCTCTACGGCCGCAACCCGCGYCTCAAGTCGCCGGAGCAGATCATCGCCGAGCTCGACCGCCTGCGCGAATGCGGCATGACCGACACGGTCTATTTCGTCGACGACAATTTCATCGGCAACCGCAAGGCGGCGATGGACCTGTTGCCGCATCTGATCGAATGGCAGAAGCGGACCGGCTATGTGGTGCGGCTCGCCTGCGAAGCGACGCTCAACATCGCCAAGCGCCCCGAGATCCTGGAGAAGATGCGCGAGGCCTATTTCATCACCATCTTCTGCGGCATCGAGACGCCGGATCCCGACGCGTTGAAGGCGATGCACAAGGACCACAACATGATGGTCCCGATCCTGGAGGGCGTGCGCACCATCAATTCCTACGGCATGGAGGTGGTGTCCGGCATCATCATGGGGCTCGACACCGACAAGCCGAACACCTCCGAGGCGCTGCTCGCCTTCGTCGAGGAGTCGCGGATTCCGCTACTCACCATCAACCTGCTCCAGGCGCTGCCGAAAACRCCGCTGTGGGACCGTCTGGAGCGCGAGGGGCGCCTGATCGAAGACGACGGCCGCGATTCCAACGTCGACTTCCTGTTGCCCTATGACGAGGTCGTCGCATCCTGGAAGCACGCCATGGGCGTGGCTTACGAGCCCGAGAAGGTCTACGCGCGATTCCAGTATCAATGCGACGAGGTTTATGTGCACCGCCTCAAGATGCCGGTGCCGGATGAGATGAAGACCTGGCCCAACATCAGGCGCGGCCTGATCATGCTGAGAAACATCTTCTGGAAGGTCGGCGTGCTCGGCGACTACAGGCGCGTATTCTGGAAGTTCGCGCTGGGACGGATCCGGCGAGGCGACCTCGAAGGCCTGATCGGCTGCACCCTGATCGCGCATCATCTCATCACCTTTGCGCGCGCGGCCTCCAGCGGCAAGCAGAACGCGTCGAACTATTCGCTGCGGCTGCGCGAGGCCGCCGTTCCCGCCGAATGAGTGACAAGCCCGTTCCGGTTCGTCCGACCCTCGACCTGCGGTCGTTCACGCCCGCGCGCGTCGCGCTCGGGCGCAGCGGCGCGAGCCTGCCGACCAAACCGCTGCTCGATTTCACGCTGGACCACGCCCGCGCCCGTGATGCCGTGCATGCCGGCTTCGATGCACAGCTTCTGGTCGCCGGGCTCGGCGAGCTCGGCCTTGCGGTCAGCGAGGCAAGGAGCCGGGCGGCCGATCGCAGGGATTATCTGCGACGGCCGGATCTCGGGCGGCAGCTCGATGCCGGTTCGGCCGAAGCCCTGGCACGAGGTGCCAGCGAGCCGTGCCAGCTCGCGCTCGTGATCGGCGACGGCCTGTCGGCGGCCGCCGTGCATGCCCATGCAGCCCCGCTGCTGAAAAGCCTGCTGCCCCGGCTCGCGGCCGAGGAGGCTGTCGCGATCGGCCATGTGGTCGTCGCCTCAGGCGCGCGCGTCGCGCTCGGCGACGAGATCGGCGCCATTCTCGGTGCGCGCATGATCCTGATGCTGATCGGCGAGCGGCCGGGCCTGTCCGCGCCCGACAGTCTCGGGGCCTATCTGACCTTCGCGCCGAAGCCGGGCCGCACCGATGCCGAGCGCAACTGCGTGTCGAACATCCACCACGCCGGGTTGAGCTATGACGAGGCCGCCTTCAAGATCGCCTGGCTGGTCCGCGAGGGGCTGGCGCGGGAGGTCACCGGCGTGGCGCTCAAGGACGAGAGCGGCGATCCCCCGGCTCGAATCGGGACGATCCGGCCGGAATGACCGATATCAAGGGTCGAAATCGCCGCATGTTGATCCAATTTGTGCGCTTTCGCGCGCTTGCGAGAGGGCGTTTGGACCTGCTAAACCCGTCGCGGCGATTTCCCGCGCTTTTTCAAAGGGCAAGCCTCCCATTGGCATGGCGTTTTCAAGCCGTTCGCGGGGCGCAATAAGCTCACAGACCGAGCCGATTTAGGAACTGGACAAGGCATGCTCGAAAAGCACAGCGAGAGTGAGGTTCATGTCGACAAGGTCGAGCAGGGGCCTGCGTCCTCTATCGCCTTCGGGCTGGAGCGCATCGGGCTGATCGCCGTCCGGGCGCCGATCGTCTCCTGCGTCGTCCTGCTCGTGCTGATCGTCGGCGCCGTGTTCGGCATCTACCGGATCAAGATCGACGATTCGCTGTCGCAGCTGTTCCGCTCCAATTCCCGCGAATTCCACCAGTACGAAGAGGTGACGAAGAAGTTCCCGGCGGAGGAATTCGACGTCCTGGTCGTGGTCGAGGGCAAGAACCTCCTGGCGCGGAACAATCTCGAGAAGCTGCGCGACTTCGTCACCGACATGCAACTGGTCGAAGGCACCCGCGGACTGGTCTCGCTGTTCTCCGCGCGCCAGGCGCCGGCGCCGGGCAAGCTGCCGGCTGCGCTGTTCCCCTCCGAGCTGCCTGAGGGCGCGGCCTATGACAAGTTCATCGAAACCGTCAAAGCCAACGAGATCATCCGTGGCAAGCTGCTGTCGGAGGACGGCACGCTGGCGCTGATCGTGCTGTCGCTCGATCCGCAGGTGGTTGCCTCCAGCAAGCTCACCAAGACCGTCGGCGACATCCGCGCGCTGATGAAGGAGGATCTCGGCGATACCGGCCTCAACGTGCAGCTCTCCGGCGTGCCGGTGATGCAGCTCGAGATCCGCAACGCGGTCGAGCGCGACGGCCTCACCTACAACATCCTCGGCATTCTCGCCGGCTGCGTCATCGCCATCATCTTCTTCCGAAAGATTTCCTTCATGGTGGCGGCGGCGTTCCCGCCGATGATCGCGATCCTGCTGGCGCTCGGCGCGCTCGGCTGGGCCAATTTCAACCTCAACATGTTCCTGAACGTGATGACGCCGCTCATCATGGTCATCAGTTTCTCGGACTCGATGCAGCTCACCTTCGCTGCGCGTGACCGGCTGATCGCGGGCCAGGACAAGTTCACCGCGTTCAAGAACGCGGTGCTGGTGGTCGGACCCGCCTGCGTGCTGACGCACGGCACCGCCGGCATTTCCTTCATCGCGCTCCAGTTCTCCGACTCCGACCTGATCCGCAAGTTCGGCGAGGCGGGCCTTGCCGCGACCATCATCGCGCTGGTTGCGGTGCTGTCGCTGGTGCCGGTGTTCGGCGTGCTGCTGGTGCGCAACGAGAAAGTCTTTGCGACCAAGTTCCAGAGCGCGGATGCCGGTGTGCAGGCGCTGCGCAATTTCTGCTACTGGATCGCGGTGCGCATGGTGGGCCGGCCCGGCCTGTTCAGCCTGATCGCGCTGCTGTTCGTCGGCGGTCTCGGCGTGATCTACGCCAATCTGGAGCCGCGCTACCGGCTCGCCGATCAGGTGCCGGACAAGCGTCAGGCCGTCGCCGCCAGCAACCGGCTCGACGCCAAGCTGACCGGCGCCAACCCGGTCAACGTCCTGATCCAGTTCCCCAAGGGGGAAACGCTGTATTCGCCGGAGACGCTGCAAACCATCGCGGATGTCCACGCGACCGTGGAGAAGGCCGCCGGCGTCGGCAACGTCYGGTCGGTCGAAACGCTGCGGCGGTGGCTGGCGGAAAAGGCGGGCAGCAGCGACGTCGCCACGCTGAAGGAATATGTGAGCCTGATCCCCGAGCATCTGGTGCGGCGCTTCATCGACGCAGAGCAGGACGCCGTCGTGGTCGCAGGCCGCGTGCCCGACATCGATTCCAGCCAGCTCCTGCCGGTCGTGGACAAGCTCGATGCCGAGCTCGACGCCGTCCGCAAGAAGCATCCCGGCTACGAGGTGGCGGTCACCGGTCTCGCCGCCATCGCGGCGCGCAACTCGGCCGGCATGATCGAGAAGCTGAACCGCGGGCTCACCGTCGAGTTCGCGCTGGTCGCGATCTTCATCGGCCTCGCCTTCCGTTCCTGGGTGGTGATGTTCGCCTGCGTCCTGCCGGGCATCTTCCCGGTGGTGATGTCGGGAACGGTGCTGTGGGCGATGGGCGAGGGGCTGCAATTCGCCAGCGTCGTCGCGCTCACCGTCTCGTTCGGGCTCGGCCTCAGCGCAACCATCCACTTCCTCAACCGCCTGCGGCTGGAGAGCAGACCGGGTGTCGGTTCGGCGCTCGCAGTCGAGCGCGCAACGGTGCTGGTCGGCCCGGCGCTGATCCTGACCACGGTGGTGCTGGCCTGCGGCCTCGTCGTCACCGTGTTCTCCGACCTGCCGTCGCTGCGGCTGTTCGGCTGGCTCAGCGCCTTCTCGATGGTCATGGCGCTCGTCGCCGACCTCTTCATCCTGCGGCCGACCGCGATGTGGCTGATCAACCTGCACGCCAAGCTTCAGGGTCCCGACAAGCCGGCGATCTGATCGGGGTCATCCATCGGACATGGAATCGGCGCAGCCTTGACAGCTGCGCCGGAGTTCCGGCCGGGGATGGCCATGCAGACGACGCGGCACGACAGCTCCATCGTGGAGTTTCAGCAGAAGCGCGGCAGCGATTCCGCCGCCTTTTTCGCACCGTTCCTGACGCCGCACATGATCCTGCTCGATGCAGGCTGCGGACCCGGGACCATCACGGCCGCCCTTGCGGGGATCGTCGGCAAGGCCGTCGGCGTCGACATCGAGCCGAATGCGATCGCGGCTGCCAATCGGCTTGCGGCGCAATCGGGCCCGGCCAATCTGGCCTTTGTCGAAGCCGACATCAGCATGCTTCCGTTCGAGGACGAGGCATTCGACGCGGTGTTCTTTCACGCGGTGCTCTACCACCAGAGCCAAGCGGTGCTGACGAGAGCGCTGGCGGAAGCACGACGGGTGCTGAAGCCGGGTGGGGTGGTGGGCACGCGTGACGCCGATGTCGGCGGCAACGTTCTTTATCCCGAACTCGACGGCGTGCGCCTTGCGCTCGACCTCTGGCAGCGCTGGTACGAGCACGATGATCCGCAGGCGCTTCGCTTCGGCCGCAGGCAGAGCTCCATCCTTCGCGCGCACGGGTTCACGCCGGTCTGGGCCGGCGCAAGCTACGTCAATCACAGCGCCGACGCGGCGAGCCGCGCGGAGGCGGTCGCGGATGCCAGGCGGAGCCTTCTCGGCCTCGGGCCRCGGCTCGCGAGCAAGGCGCTCGCCACCGACGGCGAGATTCAGGCGGCGCTCGCCGGCTGGGACGCCTGGGGACGCGATCCGGATGCGGTGTATTTCAGATGCCGGTGCGAATGCGTCGCGCGCAAGGACTGATCCGGCGGGCTTCAGCCTAGGCCTCGATCCGGACGATCCCGTACGGATTGAACTTGAAGTCGTCCTCGGCGTAGTCCTGCTCGCGCGAGAGCGCAAGCTTGCGATCGCGCAGCGTCGCTTCGATGCCGCGCTCGGCCATGGCGTTGGCAATCTCCTCCATGAGCATCACCGCAGACCATTCGTTGCCGCGCGATTTAGCGACATAGATCTCCGGCAGGCCGACGAGGTGATAGCCGACAGTTTCGTTGTAGCGATCGCCGCCGAGCGGGCGCTTGGCGAACGCAAGACGGCACGCCTTGGCGACGGCAAGTGTCATGCCGAGGCCCTCGCTGGTCCTGGCGCCCTTGCGCGCCTGATCGGCGAGACTGCGCCACCGCTCGAGGCCGTGGGCGACGCCTGCGCTTTCGCCCTTCACGGCGGTGGCGCCGGCCTCGATCATCTCCTCGACGATGCGCAAGGCCGCCGCCGAATAGGCCACCGCCTTCTGCTGCTCCAGCGGCGGGCTCAGCAAATAGAGCACCGCTTTGTGGTTGGCCACGGCCGCTTCGTCCACGGCAGACCAGGCTTTCGGAAAGACGCGGTCCCAGCACACGCCGAACGACCGCTCCATGTGTGGATCGGGTGTGGCTTGCGAATAAATGCGGTCGATCTCGAAATTGAAATCCGCGATCGTCTTGGCCACCGCCTTCGGCGGATGCAGCAGGCTTTCGTCCTTGCCAAGGAAGCAGAGCACGTGACGCGGCTTTACCGACGAAGGCTGCATGCTCGTTCCCTTCTGGTCATTGGCGAAGGCGCGGCTGGCCGCCAAGAGTCCGGCGGCCTTGAGCAGGTGTCTGCGAATTGGGTCCATGTCCGCAACAATGTCAGCAAAAAGCCCCCGGCTCGCGAGAACCGGGGGCGTGTTCCTTTCGACGCGGGATAAGGCGATCAGCCCTTCGTCATCGTGATGCTGACGCCGCGGATCTCGCCCTTGGAGCTGATCTGCACCGTCTGCTTGGTGCCGTTGGTGCGCAGCGACAAATTGGCGGCAAAGCCGTTGGCCTCGACGAACACCTCGATCTGGCCGCCGCCAGCGGTGCCCTGGAGGTTGCCGAAGATGTTGCGGCTCGCCTCGCTCCAGTTGCCGGAGATGCGGTCGCCCTGGCTCGTCACGTCGCTGGTGAGGTCGAACTTGTAGCTATCGCTGGCGCAGTGCAGGGCCTGCTTCAGGTTGAGGCCGCTGCCCGCAACCTTGTAGTCCGCCTTGCAACGGATGCGCTCGGTGGAGCCGTCGGACAGTGACACGGTGCCGGTACCCGTCCACGCGCCGTCGAAACCGGCAAACGGTCCGGCCGACTGAGCGTGGCTTGCCGAGACCGAGAAGAGCAGCGCAGCCCCAACGCCCGCCGCCTTGATCGCCTGTCCAGATCGCCCAAAGAATTTCATCTCAAATATCCCGTTTTGGAACGACGTCCGCTCAAGCCGGGGACGTCTCGCCACATCGAAGGTTTAGTGTTCCGAGCCCGTGTCAGGTTCAAAGCCTATCCGGCACAGAGGTCGGCATCGCGGGGCGCACCCGCCATGGTCTGCCCCGGGATTTCCCGTGTTTCGGCTTGTTTCCGGCGCAAAAGGCGGGACCGACAGATGCAGCTCTGCAACAGGTGCCCAGCAAAACGCGGCGTGCCAGAATTATGACGTAGTATCAATCTCTTACATCTGCCAAGGAAGATCGAGAGAAAGCCTGTTTTGGTCGGCGCGGCGCCAATTTGGCCGCATTTACCAGCGCTTGTGCCTTCTCCGAATGCCGTGCTTTCCGCGGCAACTCGCCACCAGGACAATCCGTTCCCGCCGTCCGCCCTGTGCTGTCCGGGATCGGTGCGATTCTGCCGTCAGAATGAAGGAATACAATGCGTAAGCTTCTCGTCGCTCTCACCCTGCTGTCGGCATCCCTTTCCACGGCGGCGTTCGCCCAGCAAGGGCGTGGCACGGACGCCGAGCAGAAAGCCTGCACGCGCGATGTGCAGAAGTTCTGCCGTCCGGTCATCGACCAGGGCGATTTCACCATCCTGGCCTGCCTCAAGGAGAACCGGGCCAAGATCTCGCAGGCCTGCGACCAGGTCCTGAAGAACCACAACCAGTAAGCTCGGCCGCTGGCCCACAAAAGGCGGATCCCGGGCCGCCTTTTCGGGCTCGATCCGGAAGGGCAGCCATCGAGAGACAGGATTGGTTTTGCGGCCGTATTCCCCTATATGGGGGCCGCGGCGGCATCGCCGGCATGAGCCCGCGCGAGCGAAAAAAGCCCTTCCTGTCCCAACGATTGTTAACCAGCCCTCGATGACCTCAGCGAGCGAATTGCGATCCGGCAAAGGCGACCGCGACGAGAATTTTCCCGTCGCGTCGTGGATCATTCATCCGCGTCATCGCGCGCTGATCCTGGCGTACTACAATTT